>JAYYJC010000001.1:0-2765 GCA_036146655.1 Myxococcota bacterium
ACATCCAAATCACCATCCAAAATCCACTTCGCAGAGAGACACACAGTGTCATTGGAATCGCAATCTTTGACCGCTTCAGTGACTTCATCTGGATAACCCCGTTTAAGACCGTACCAAGCAAATAAACGCGCTAATTTATCAACTCTAATGGTGGATTTGTCTATCCAATCTATCCATTCGTGTCTTGGTGCTTCTCCTGTGTGACTTTGACATCGAAGCAGTAGATACCAATAAACAGCATCTTCATCTTGCGGAAATTGAACAATATGGCGCTGAAGCTGAACGATAATATTTTCAAGCTGCTCAGGCTCAGCAGTTTTAGATGCATTTTCGGCTTCAATTATAAGTTCTTGACGGCCAAGTTCAGGCTGCTCATTATCGAGATTTTCCAATAAGTTCTTTGGCAAAGGGGCATTGTTGGCTTGGGCTCTGACAAAAGGATCGTAATCAATTTCAAAAAAGCCGGATTGAAATGCCACATAGCTAATGGCCAAAGTGAGCAATGACGCAATTATCATGACACTGGTCTGAGTGACTCTCTTGATGTCTTTGATTTTTCGTGTGCGATTATGTTCGTTGCGCAGGGAAGTCAATTCATTAAAATTAGAATGCGAGACATCGAAATAGCTTCTAAAGTTGGGATGCTTTGAAATCGGATACCAACTTTCGCCAATTTTTTGAATCTCACATTCTTGGGATATTTCTGAAGAGATCAGCTTCTCAATGACCGCTCGGTGTGTCATACTACGTGAGATATTGTCATTTTCTCTAGTTCTATATCTCTGTGTCATTGGGGATTACTCCTTCAGTTGCCCAAGATGGCGATAAGATATGACCTGAATGCGATGAGAGCCAGCCACATAGCCCACAATCATGACCACATCATCGATATTCCAGTCTGCAAAGTCTCCATCAAGCACAAGCTGAGATCCTGACTGTATGTCATTCATCATCCACTGAACCCCTTGTCGATACAAGACACCAATGAATGGAGCCGAACCATCACCAGCGTCTACGACTGTCCAATCGTTTACATACACATGCTTCAAAATCTTAGGCCCTTTAATGCGAACCACAACGCCATCTAAGTTGGAAAAAAAGGGAGAATCTTCTCCAAGATGAAGTCTGTATTCATGCCCTTTAATATCCACAAGGTGTGGTGAATCATCTTTAAGAGTCAACAAACCATGATAAGTTTTTGTGATACAGCTGATTAAAAAGAACCACACCAAAGTGCCTCCGGATTGTGTCTTCTTACACAAACAGGATAAAGCATAACGCATGGAAACGATTAGTCGCCCAATCACAGCCGTTGATTTTACATCCTTGCAGCCCGATGGCTCATTTTGGCGCACTCAAAATCATTTTTTAAGAATGGTCCCTAGTGCCACAGCCACTAATCTAAGGTTTAAAAATACCTTAAGTGCCTATCAAAGTGCTGGTATACCAATTGATGTAATTCAAGCACCCAATCATTTGTGGT
Organism: Myxococcota bacterium; assembly: GCA_036146655.1. Classification (GTDB taxonomy): domain Bacteria; phylum Myxococcota_A; class UBA796; order UBA796; family UBA796; genus JAYYJC01. Next base: position 1,484 of record JAYYJC010000001.1, read on the forward strand.
ACACGGTCGAACCGTGTGGTGCGGTGGCACTACCGAAGTTATACCTCGGCTTAGATTATGAACTTCGATTGTTTGTTTGGCTCTCATTGGCTAGAACTTTAAGCCAATACCATCATGCTCAATTGAGTTACGGCCGCTGTCAAAATCCACAAATCACTTTGGGCTTCAACGGGCAAGTCTTTTTACATGGGTGTCAACTTGAAAAGAATATCAGCCGTTCCGAAGAAGTAAAACTATTCAGTCGCTTTCTTTCAAGACTCATTACTCAACCATGCGATGCCATTTCTCTAAAGCAACAAAATCAACTGGCGGCGTCTTCACTAATGGTTGCCCTAAACGAAGGCTGCGCCGGAAACTTGAAATCCTACAATGGCGTCAAAACGCTTTTAAGATCAATAGAACTATTATTGCCTTCTACGGCTGATGTTTTACAACGCCGTTTGGCTCATGCACTTTCAAATGAAGCACTAAAGTCAGTATCCAATAGGCTGTCCATACAGCTCGAACAGCAAATAAGACAACGGAAATACCCAAAAGGTTCGACAATTGTCGCTAGACCAACCACAAAGAGTATTGAAAATCAAAGGGAAACCGCTCCAATTTCGATACCGAGTAAAAAGTTGCACACTCAAAACCTGCATAAGCATTTGCTAGACACTGTTGAAATTGCCTTACCACAGACATCCATTGAAGAAGAGACGCCATCATCCCTTAGAACAAATCGATTAGACACACTCTCCTCTTCTAAGACGCCTGAGCAAATAGCTAATTCAGAACCAGCGGCAGTTTCAGAACCAGTCAAAATCCAATTTTTTGAGCCTAAGACGCTTGAGACCCCATCGTTCTCTAATCGAAAGATAATCATTGCATGTGGCCTCTCACTCGCAATCTTTAGTGCTGTTTTGTTGTGGCCAGAGCCACTAGACACATCAGAGCGTAACCAAAGCATGTCTATGCCCTCAAAAGCATCCAAGGCCCCTATTCAAAGTCCTGAATTGAACGAGCAACAGTACAGCAAAGATTCACCTTCAGAGGCAGACTTACCTCAATCTCAAATCGATCAAAACAGTCAAGAAGCCATTTCGAGATCAGGTGTCCAAAACTCTCGGAAAAGACAACCCAAATATGTCAAACAAAGAAAGCGAAGACAACGGCAGATTGGCACTTTAAAACCAAACGCTCAGTCCACTCCAAACCCACAGCCCCCACCCATTTTACCAGTCGACTCACAATCCCTTGATATCAACACAAACAGACAGCAAACCTCTTTTGATTTCGTAAA
>JAYYJC010000002.1:0-4838 GCA_036146655.1 Myxococcota bacterium
ATGATTGGCTACAATCACTTCGATCACCAGTGCTTAGCAAATTATCAGGGTTCAGAATAGTGAAAAAGCGGGAAAAGAACTGGACGTCATTGGACGACACTTTTTTCCCATTTTTCAAAATTTCGACCCTTATTTCAGACAACCAAATCGTTCATATCAACCACTCAACGATAGTCCCTCGCAATCCGTAATAGCCATTTGGATTTGGTATGCCCTTGGGTACTTGTATAAAGACTGTTGGTGACACAATTGGGATTGTTCCACCCTTCTCTGCGCAGACTGGCTGAAGTCGAATTGAAGTGCTGAGGAAGCGTATCTTGTGAAGGGTCATTAATTGCAATTGAAATAAGATGTCTCACTCACAAGAACATCGTTCCGATATTGAGCTTTTGGAAAGCCGTAATCATTGTACTCAGTGACACTCGTACTGTTCGTACCCATGGTATCGCTCAAATGCACGCATGTCTGAGTATTTTCTTCCCAGTCGCAGTTGATTTGTTCACCGGGTATGCCGTCATAGGAAACATCGTTGGTCAACATTTTACAACGATAATTGACCATTGCATTGGGCCACCCCGTACAGTCGAACGTTTGAACCGAATCTATTGTGCTGGTTTCAAAAAATGTCAGCATACGAACAAAGTAACCAAACTCGTTATAATCGAGCAACACACTAAAAGTTTCTGCATCGCAAGAAGAACTCATATCATCCTCATTGAAGGTACAGCTCGTCGTAGTTGTTTGACCATCGTCCTCATTGACCACTTCCAACAGAATGCACCATGTGCCAACACCAAAATCTTGGCAATCATAGATTCTAGAGTAGGCTGTCGTCTGACCCGACACTGATTCAGTGTTGACTTCAATTGCATACCCGTATTCATTATGGGTCGTCACTTTCGTTTCTGAGTCGTTGGAGCAGGTTGAGGTGTATCCATCCCACTGACAAACAGTCGTTCCGTCCACCCCTTGCGTCCGCTCCAATTTACACCATTTTGACCCCTGATTGTTTGAGTCATTGGAATCGTCTGAATCAACATCTGGTTGATTATTTTGGGTCGACTCATAATAAGGTTGAGCAAATGAATTTTCTTCAGATTCACAGGCCATTCCAAAGGCGAGTAGAGTTATCATAAAGCCAATCTCCAATTTTATATTCAACTTAGTGTACCACAATCCACAATTGGAAAAAAAGTCTTTGCAACTTGCATTACCCTAAAGCGTAATGTCAAACAAGTGCGGTTTCAAAAACAGGTTTCACCATCAATTTTGGAACAAATCGATAGGGTTTGATGGTCGGCCGGAGGAGTTGCTGGGCACCCTGCTGGTAGCGATTTGAAAAGATGGACTTCTGCGTTGACCCTATCGGTCTATGCTCTTTGCCTAATTTTGGAATTCTTTGGGCAGATTTGTTTTTGTTTTCTATTTGTGCCACACCGCCAGTTAAACTGAAAAATCAATTATCCATCTGATGTTTTTTCGTTTTTTGAGGTGAAGATGTATACAATCATGTTGATGTTGGGATGTGTAAAACAAGCAGATACTCCCTTAAAAAGTCCAATTCCTGAAAATCAAGTTGAGAAAAGTCTTGATGCCTATTTTTCAGCATTGGCAGAAAATAATTTTATTCAGGGAAGTTTCATCATCACACAAAATGGAGAACCTGTATTCCAAAAAGCCTATGGCTTTCTCGATGCCAAAGGAAAATATGTAGCGAACACCCAAACGATCTATCGAATTGGTTCTGTCAGTAAAACATACACAGCAGTTATGATCATGCAATTGGTAGATGAAGGCAAACTGACTGTAGACCAAACCATCGACAAATGGTTTCCATCAATTCCAAAAGCAGACCAAATAACTGTGGAGCATCTGCTTCGTCACAGAAGTGGTTTGTATCCTCTTATATTAGAAGAGCATCATGTCCTAATGGTTGAACCCATCGGTTTTGAGGAAATGATTGAAAGGGTTGCATCCCATGATTTGTTATTTGAACCAGGTACTGACCAACAATACAACAATGTTGGCTATGTCTTACTTGGACATCTGATCGAAACCATCGACAATCAAAATCTCAATGAATCTTTACAGAGGAGAATTTCTAAGAAAGTAGGCGCCGTGAACACCAAATATGGAGATCAAATTAATGTCAAGAAGAATGAAGCACGGTCTCTCGATTATGGAAACGAGTGGGTGGAAAGTAAGGAAACTAAAATAATGATGTTTGGTGGAGCAGGCGCAATGTCTTCCTTCCCAGAAGATTTATGTCGGTTTGGGGAATCCCTATTTGGGGGAGAACTCGTTTCTGATTCGTCATTGAGGTACATGAAAGACATGTCAGCTGGATTGTGGTTCAACGATGAGAATATGTACTATGGTCATGGAGGCGGCATAGACGAATTCCGTTCTTTACTTGAATACAACGAGGACATTAGTACCTGCATTGCATACACAATGAATACACATCACTATAAACCCGATGCTTTGGCCGATGTCATGAAGAAGGCAGCAAAAGGAGAAGTGGTAGAAATTCCTAATATTGAAAATGTGAAACTGAGCCAAGAGACATTACAGTCCTATGAAGGCGTATATGAATCTGTAGAAAGACCAGATTATCTCATTTTTATTCCACATGACGGAGATCTCTATATTCAAGAGTCAGATGCGATGGAGTTTTCTTTTGAAGGGGAACATGCACCACTGATCTCATTGTCAAATGGTGTTTTTGCTTTTTTTCCCTATGATCTGGAGATTGATTTTCAGTCCGACGGAACCGAAATAAAACAAGAATTTTATCTACGATATGGCGGAGAAACCTTTCATTACAAAAGACTACCGAGAGATACCAAAGAACCCTCCACAACAGAATAATTTACCGTTGGTGCATGACCAATAGAGTACATGGCTCTTCTACTTGTTACGGCAAATATGTCAACCGTTTGCACTCCTCATCAGTTTCATGCACTCCACAGTATCCGTTTGGATTCTTGTCGTGGTACTGCTGGTGGTAGTCTTTTAAAGACTGCTTAAGGCATCGCAGACTTTACTATGTCATCGAGCATGTCTTGAGATTTTTCGATCAACCACTCGCCTAGAGGGAACATCAGTGGGAAAATGACGATATAGACAAAGGCAGCAAATGCGACCACAATCGTTCCGGCTTTCCAGACATCTTTAAAGCTTCTCGACCAAACCAATCTGCCCGCAGGGAAATAGGTAGCACAGAAGAAGAGAAAGAACATAAACCCGAATTTGATTGGGGATTTCGAGATGTCTTTGAGAATCTTTGTTAGTTCGTCCATTTCAATGTCAAAATACTGACCAATGATTGCAAATAGCAAAACGGACAACAAGGAACTGATCAAGATGACATTTGTACAGTTCGCAAAGTTGGTAAAATTGACCCTGACTTTGGATGTTTTTAGTAGCACTTTGATGGCGATATATGATACGAGAAGGTAAAGCCCACCACCAATCAACATTGTCCAAAATCCACCAGCAATGACCAAATATGCCAAAATGAGTGCAATTAGTCCATACGAGACATACTTTTGCTCTTTTTGGGTGCCATGTAAATAAGGAATCTTTGGACCGATGAACTCTGAGGCATCACTGCTTTGTTCAGTACTTTCATTTGAGGTGGCCTCAGTGGGATGGTCCTTATTAATGTCTTGCGCTTGAGAAGGTTCTTCAGCTTGTGAAGGTTCTTCAGCTTGTGAAGATTCTTCCGATTTTGCAGTGGATTTCAGGGATTTAGCCCTTTCTAAGAGGCTTCCTCCAATCCCTTTGAGAGAATCGGTTGCATTGCTCACCAATTGATTGGGATCTGATGTTTTTTCTTGAACAGATGAGGCCACATCTTTCGCTTTGGATTTTATTAAGCCGCCCAATTCTGAAATGACCTTTTTGGATGCCTCTGCAGCTTCGAGTGAAGCAGCCTTGAGTGCGTCTTGACTGGATTGAGTATTGTCTTCTGTTGTTTCAGCGGTATTTTGACTTGGTGTCTCAAGTTCACCTTGGTCATCCAGTTCGTTGCTTTGATTTGAGTCCCCAGTGTTGGGTTCTGGGTTTTCATTGGCTTCCGTAGTTTCATTTTCGGCTTGAGGCTCATCTTTTTCGGAGGCTTCGATTTCTTCTGGACTTTTCTCGGTTCGAGCACTGTCGCTTACGATTGGATTATCATCGACATCAACAGTTTCATTTTCTTCGGGGTTATTCAATGCTTCAGCTGCTTCAGCTGCTTCAGCTGCTTCGCTTTCTTCGACTTCATCTGTTTTGGTTTCTGGGTTGCCTTCTTCTGCATTGTTTTCATCGATTTTGGTTTCTTTGGGGGTGTTGTTTTTTTCACTCATGATCTTCCCGAGACTTTATGGTTTTAAACTTCATGGTCACTATAAAAAAAACTAAGAATCTTTACAAATTCTGCTTCATTAGGACACTATTTCCAGTTTAAGAATTGGTGTCTGGATTTTGGAAACTATTTTTCAATGTCTCGTGACAGTCGTTTCTGTGCTGTATTTTTGAGGTTTTACTTTTTGAACATGGATCCCGTTTTGAAAGCCATCGCTTGTCCCAATGAGTCAGTAGAGATGTTTTGCGCAAGTGAAAATTTTGCTTTGAAATTACCCTTTCGCCGTCATGACCAATCTGGTGTGAATTCTGGCGCAAAGTGTGCGTTTGGCAAGCAGCCATTGGATCTGGTGCTCTTTTAGTGGCACACAAAGACAGGTTGATTTTGATTTGGGCAAATAGATGCGGCATGACATTGACGAAGCACAGTGGGTTTTGTGCCTATGCCGTGTGGCCAGAAGCAAGCACATGGTGGAACCATGTCATTT
>JAYYJC010000003.1:0-6192 GCA_036146655.1 Myxococcota bacterium
TTGCGGTCACAATAATGTCATCGATGGTGGAAGCCGGCAGGGGGGACATCGACAATGTGGGTGCTGTAGGGGAGGCGTTGACAGTGATAATAGTCTGTGTAACCCCCGTCAAACTGCTTGCATCGGTCACTGATGCAGTCAAGGTGTGTTGCCCGTTCAAAGACAAACTGCCAGTGGCACTGCTGAAGCCATTGCTGTCTGTTTGTGAAGACAACAATAATCCTTCAATAGAAGATTCCCAAGTGACCGTTAGGTTTTCAGCTGGTCCTAGTGTGTTTGAAACTTCAGCCTCAAAGGTCATTGTCTCCCCAATGTTGACCCGCAAGTCGTTCACGGGATTTGATATGACAATGTTGGGTCCTGCAGAATAGGTCAGATCAATTTCATCGATGCATGTTGCGCCTTCGTTGTCTGTGGCTTCTAATGTGATGGTGTGGACACCGGTCGACAATTCTGCTTCAAAACTGAGTTCACCGCTGCTATTGGGATTTTCTGTATTGATAATGCCATCACGAGAGGAGGTCCAAATGATGGACAAATCTGTGTCGTTTTGATCAATGTCACTCACGGTACCTGAAAATTGGATTGGGTCTCCATATTGTTCAGAGCCATCTGTCGGTGTCAGGATGGCACAACTCGGTGGTGTATTGAGTTCCGATACAAACAATCCGACACTGTCTGTTGCGGTTTTTCCTCCGCTGTCGGTAACTGTGAGGCTAATGCGATGGGCACCTGGGCTAAGGGACAATCCCATTTCAAAAAAACCAGAAGAATCTGGGACGGTTGAATTGTCTAGGGCGCCATCAATGTCTGATTGAAGTGTGTATTCTAGTGTCTCTGGAGAATCCTCAGTGTCACTGATGATGGCTTCGAAAGGAATAAAGCCATTTTGAGAATAGGTTTCGTTGTCAAGAGGTGTTTGGATTTCTGCTGAAGGAGGAAGATTCTCAATCACGATGATGCTGATTTCATCTTCACCACCCCCATTATCCGGATCCCGAACAGCGGCACGGATAAAGGTTGTTCCGTAGGGTATGAGCGATTCACAACTGCTTAATCCATCGGCCGCAACCGGTTGTTCTGTGCAGAGTTCTTCATCATCTGCATACCAATTTGTGATTAGACTTGTGGCGTCATGGTTTTTGTCAGATGATTGAGAAATAATGGTTGTGAGAACGCCCTCTTCTAATTGGCTTCCGTCACCATGTGAGATGATTTGGATGGTCGGAAGCGCATTAAACTCTTTGACGCCAAGATCAGATCGGCATGCCATCAGGGTTAGGAGGGAAATAAACTTGAGACGCATTTGGACCTCAATCGATTGGAACTGGTACTGCTTAGTCTAGACAACTTCATCAGTGAGTCTAGGAACTTATTATACTTTAGTTCAGATAGGATAAGTTACCCAATACCAATGTGGATGGATTGAATGAAATTGGCCTACACCATCATGTATGTTGAAGATGTCCCCGTTACGGTAAAACAGTGGGCAACTTGCCTTGGTTTTACAGTGTCCTACATGCACGAGGATGACATTTATGCCGAACTTGAGACCGGAGAGACCACCTTGGCATTTGCTCACATAGAATTTGGTCGGTCGCATTTTGACGATCCGAGTGCCAAATCCATTTTTGATCGGCCCGTGGGTCGTTTTGAAATAGGCCTATTTACCAAAAATGTACCGGAGTGTTACCAACATGCAATTGACCATGGCATGACACCAATCAAGCCACCTGTGATACAGCCATGGGGCCAAGAGGTTGCGTGGATAGCCGACCGCAACGGAATATTGATTGAACTCTCAACACCCAACCCTGAACCGGAATAAACTTGGACCCGTCGCTTCTGATTTGGTTTTGAAACACCTATTTTGGACAGATGACTTGTGGTGCAGCTAAGTTAGTCCTTTCACCTTTATTTTATTCACTTTTTAAAGGCCATTTCTATGTCTTCCCAGATTTGGATCGATGCGGATGCCACTCCCAAAAAGATTAAAGAAATTCTGTTTAAAGCCGCTGAACGCAGGCCTATTAAACTGACTTTTGTTGCCAATGTGTATACGAATGCGCCCAGACGGTCTAATATTGTCATAAAAGTGGTACCCAAGGGCATAGATAAAGCCGATGATTACATTGCAGAACAAGCTGTGTCTGGCGAATTGGTCGTGACGGCCGACATTCCGTTGGCTGCTCGATGTGTCGAAAATGGGGCCGATGTGTTGACACCACGCGGCAGAGCATTGAATCGGAACAACATGGCCCCAATTTTGAGTGCTCGAAATTTTAATGAAGAACTACGAAACGCAGGCCTTAGTACCGGAGGACCGCCTCCATTTTCACCCAAAGACATCCAACAATTTGCCAATGCACTTGATCGGTGGATTCAGAAGCAAAGCCGTCGACGGTAAAGGGTCATTTTAATGGATTGGTTGTTGGCGTAAAAACCAAAGTACTGGGACCGGAAGTTTCCAAGCCATCTGCGATAACAAATATCAATCATCAATGTGCAATATAGAGTAGACACAGATTGACAAACACACTATTTTGTTTGTCAATCATTCCGTTTCATAAGGAGTCACGATGTCTTCAAAGCCCACCATTTTATACACTAAAACCGACGAAGCACCAGCATTGGCCACCTTTTCATTCCTGCCCATTATCCGTGCTTTTACTAAGTCTTCAGGCATTGAGGTTGGGTTCAAAGATATTTCTCTGGCGGGCCGCATTCTGTCTCAGTTCCCAGAATACTTGAGTGAAGGTCAGCAGGTCGAAGACGCACTCGCTGAGCTGGGACGCTTGACCCAAGACGAAAGCACCAACATCATTAAGCTGCCCAACATCTCTGCGTCCTTGCCGCAGCTCTTGGATGCCGTGGCTGAGCTGAAGGGACAGGGCTTTGCGCTTCCGGATTACCCATCAAATCCAAGCACTGACGAAGAAAAGTCTGTCAAGGCTCGGTACGACAGGGTCCGCGGAAGTGCGGTCAATCCCGTTCTTCGTGAAGGCAACTCTGACCGACGGGCTCCCAAAGCCGTCAAAACCTATGCCCAGAACAACCCACACCGAATGGGTGCTTGGAGTTCAGACTCGTTGTCGCATGTCTCCAGTATGGATGGAGGCGACTTCTTTGGTTCAGAGCAGTCTCAAACCATTGGTTCAGACTCAAGCCTCAGCATTGTCCATGTGGATTCTCAAGGCAATCGCACCGTTCTCAAAGAGGGTGTGGCGGTCACCGCTGGAGACATTGTTGACACCTCGTTCATGTCCAAGAAGAAACTATTGGCCTTCATTGACGCTCAAATCGAAGACGCAAATGCCAAAGGCGTTCTCTTTTCGGTTCACCTCAAGGCGACGATGATGAAGGTTTCTGACCCCATCATCTTTGGTCACTTTGTGAAGGCTTTCTACGCCGATGTCTTCCAGCAGTTTCCTGAGCTTGAAGCAGAACATGGCTTCAACGCCAACAACGGGATTGCCGATTTAGATGGCATTCTTGAACAGCTATCGTCAGACAAGAGAGATGCGGTCAATGCGGCCATTGCAGCCGTTTACGCCAAACGCCCTGACATGGCCATGGTCGACTCTGACAAGGGCATTACCAACCTGCATGTCCCCAACAATGTCATCATTGACGCTTCTATGCCTGCGGCACTCAAAACCTCAGGCCGTATGTGGAACAAGGCTGGCAAAACCCAAGACACCAAGTTTGTGATTCCAGATCGGTCCTATGCCGGCATCTACCAAGAAGTGGTGGAGTTCTGCAAGGCCAATGGCGCATTTGATGTCACCACAATGGGCTCAGTGTCTAATGTGGGCTTAATGGCCAAGAAAGCAGAAGAATACGGCTCACACGACAAGACCTTCGAGATTCAAAACGATGGTGAGATGATTGTCTTGGACCAAAATGGAACCCAGCTCTTCTCACATTCCGTTGAGGCTGGAGACATCTGGCGCATGTGTACCGTGAAAGATGTCGCCATTCGTGATTGGGTCAAGCTGGCTGTGACCCGTGCCCGTGCAGTCGGTGCAGGTGTTTTTTGGCTTGACGAAGCCAGAGCACACGATGCCAACCTCATCCAAAAGGTGAATGAATACCTGAAGGCGTACAATATTGATGGCATAGAGCTGCTCATTAAATCCCCACAGCTGGCCATGCGTCATACGCTTGGGCGTACCAAGGCTGGGCTCAATACCGTGTCCATCACCGGCAATGTCCTGCGAGATTACCTGACCGACCTCTTTCCAATCCTTGAGCTCAATACCAGTGCCAAAATGCTCTCCATCGTTCCGTTGATGAAGGGTGGTGGTTTGTTCGAAACCGGTGCGGGAGGTTCTGCGCCCAAGCATGTGGAGCAACTGGTCAACGAAAACTACCTCCGCTGGGACTCTCTTGGTGAGTTTTTGGCCCTTGCTGTCTCGTTGGACCACTTGTCAGAAGTTCATGGCAACGCAAAAGCCAAGGTACTCGGTGCCACGCTTGATGAAGCGACCACCAAACTGCTTCAAAACAACAAGTCACCTGCACGCCGTCTTGGCCAGATTGACAACCGAGGCTCTCACTTCTATTTGGCGATGTACTGGGCACAAGAACTTGCCGCTCAAAATGATGATGCAGCGCTGAAAGCTGAGTTCGGACCCGTTGCGGAGGCTCTGACTGCCAAAGAAGGTACAATCATTGAAGAGCTCAATGGCGTGCAGCGTCAATCGGTTGATCTGAAAGGCTACTTCAATCCGAGCGAAGCAATTTGTGCCAAGGTCATGCGCCCCAGCCAGACATTCAACGGAATTATTGATGCACTTTAGATTGGTGTGATACGGCTGTAAGTTGTAGACCACATTGATTTTGAACCCACGCATTCTCCACTTGCTCGGTGTGCTTCGCCGAGACTTTTGAGAATGCGTCTTTGGTTTTGAAGGAAATTAGAGTGACCAGTTCTCAGAGCCAGTGATCAGCTTCAGGGCTTCCAGAGCTGGCGAATAGTGATGGAGCTGAAGAATGCCTCCACTTGACATCAGGCCTTCATGCCCTGTGCCACGCTCTACAATTTGGCCGGTTTGGTCCTTCACCATTTGGGCATATCCTGGGCTGATGACCAATGGATTACCGTTGGAGTCGGTGCCGTCGATCTCATCTCCGAGACCGAGCATGTGGCCCACTTCGTGCTGTGAGACATTTTGCATGGCTCGGTCAATGACCCAAATAGTGGCCCGTGGCCCGTGATTCTCTCTTTTGCCCTCGATGCGATTGATGATTCTCATCCGAGATTTGGAGATGCCTGCTTTTTTCAATGCCTTGGCGGCAATTTTGCTTCGTTGGCGGGCAATGGCCATGTCATTGCTGAAGGCTTTGTTCTTTTTGGACTCGCCTTTTATGGCCACCCCAGTGATTTCCACATTGCGTTTGGGGTCGGCCATGAGTTCATTGGCAGCGGCATTGACATCAACACTCATATCGCTTCTAAGCTCATCGCTCCCCTTTTTAAACCACACCGAGCGAAATGGAAGGTCAGAGCTGAGTTTACGCTCTGAGGTGTTGTCTCCACTGTCCAGAACCACTAGGCCATGGCGATGTTCCATTTCGTCATCTTGATGTACATGGTTGACATAGCTTTGGGCAAAGCCATAGTCATCGGGATATTTGCTCACTTGAATAATGAAGTGCGGGGTTTTGTTGTCAATCACCGACTGAACATGGGTGTTGACGGTCTGGCCGTCCTGTCCCGGTGTGGTGTTGTGAATGGGGAATTGATTGGACCAAGTCTTCTCAATGTCTCGAACAAATTGATTTTTAAACTTCTTTTTTTCTTTCTTTTTCCATTCAAAGTCTTGACTGGGAAAGCGTGGATTGGATTCGAAAGGCCCGGTCAAAAACTCGAAGCTCAATCGAAAGGTTAGGTCAAGTTCTGACTCTTCTGGGTGGTACTCGGCATCAAACTGACCGTAGCCAGAGGAGGGGATGTGATTGACAAGCTTCAGCTTATCCTGCATGGCTTGATTGCTGCCGACTGCACCGGCCATGCCCTGAGCCGAGTTCATTTGAGCAATCACATCACTGTTGGACAACCCGTTGGCATTCTGTGGATTCACTGATAACGGCTCAAATGAATGGCTTGAGGAGGGGGGATGATGTGACTTAATCATACAGGTACTCTATGCATGGTTTTACAATCATCAATGGTGTCAGATGGTTTTA
>JAYYJC010000004.1:0-18442 GCA_036146655.1 Myxococcota bacterium
GAGACTCCTACTGCAGGTGTACTGTCAGCAAACAAGGTCAAGCCTTGTTTGAGCCACTTGATTTTGAACTCGGTCTGAAGGCATGTGAGGTACCCACTTCTGACGCTTGTAATGCCTTCAAACTTCGGCGAAATGAGGCCATTGAGCAAATGAATGCGCGGATGCTTTGTGTGGATCTCGACAACATGAGTTGCAATCTCGATGACCAAGTTCTGGGCACTTCTCCAGCTGATGTGTGTCTGCAAAACCAAAATATCAGTAAACCCATGCCGTCCGCTGCACCAGGTGTTCATGATGCTGTGGGCTGGATTCTTGAAAATCCTGAGCACTTGTTCATCCAAGTCGACCCACTGGCCGATCGAGTCAATAAGTTGAGTGGTCAATCCGACTCAGCCGTCGAAGCGGGAGAGGACAAGAATACCCCTAATCTGGCAGGCGTAACCGCTGGTGGTGATCTTGGAGTTCAGGACTGGGGATATACAGTTGGACAGTTGGCCGGCCGTGGTCCCATTGTCCTCCCTCAACCCGAGCGTGCTGATTGGGAAGTGTCTAGTCAGGCCCAACGCGCCAAAGAACATGCGCTGTTTATTGTGTCGACCTTCATCCTTTTCGGTATATTTTTGACTGGGTTGAGGCGGATCTCTGACTTTTGGACCAGAACACCAGAAGAAAGAGCATATTACTGGCCTGGTCGCCAAGCGAAAAATGATGATCCGACCCCAGAAGGCGTTGATGTGGAAGGGGCAGAGGCTGAGTTGCCCCCAGTAGAGGGGGGTGAATGAGTAATTCCAGAGAATTAATTATCAATCTTACACCAGCACAACGCCGATTACTGGTGCGTTCGTTGGCCAAGCTCATAGCGAAAAAAGACGAGCAGAAAGCCCAATTACAATCCTTGCGCAGCATTAAGTGAGCAACCAAGTGTCGCGTTCGAATTCTGATTTGAACTGGGTGCAGGTTCCATTACTTCAACCAATGGTACAGCTCAGGCCAATCAGCTGGCTTGGCATGTCTTTGAGGTGGCGGGAACTCTCACTTTGGTCGACAGCACGCGTGAGAGCCGCAAATCTCTGGAGACCAGTCATGCCCGACTTGGCATGGTTGTATGGGGCGTATGCCATGATGGGACAGATGGGTATGGCTCAACCCGTTGTTCATCGTCAGCACATACACCAGCAGCGAGCCCCCAGACCCATGCCGAAAACTGGCCCCCTGAGTCGGCGAAATCAAAAGCCACGGCCGTCAAACAGAAGTACTTACAGTCCACCTGCAAGATTGGCTCAAGGTCCTCAGCCCATTGGGTTTAATGCGCCAACCCATCACATCCATCAGTTGGGCCGTGGTCCTTCAGTACCGAACACCATCCGTCGCGCCCGTCAGCGTGGCTTAGGTCGCTTGGGTCAACTGACTCAGGTAGGCAAAGATACCAAAGCATTGCTGTCTGGTATGGTGCCCGTTGCGGCTGCGGCAATCTTAGATAAAGAAAACAGATTGGAACCCGGTATAACTCCTGCGAGTGCCCCTAATCTCAAGCGTCGGTCGAACCTGAAGCAAAGACCAATGTGGACCAACTCCGCAGCACCACAGGGGTCAGCCACTGAACGGCTCATTTATGAATATGGCGCATGGAGCGCCATGGCTCAGGTGCAACAGGCTCGCCATTCACCTCAGGCCGTCGCTCAGCAATTGCTTCGTCGAGAAGACATTGCGATTGACTTTCGGTCAACCGATTTGGCTGCCCTGACTCAAGACAATCAATCATTGAATCGCATTGGTTCAGTGAATCGTTTTCCAGAAGGTTTTACTGATGAACGCACTGGTGTCTCGTCTATTCAAAAGCGCTTCAACTTGCGTCGTCAGTTTGTATCTCCAAGAGACAGGGAAGGTTTAACCGAATTTGGTGAGCTCCAAAAAACCCAATCTGGTTTGTCTTCAACCTCACTTGAAATGGAAACTTCATTAGTAGGCAGCACCATCATTGAAGACCGTCTAGACTTCAGACGGATGAGTGGGAGTCCAGTTTCAGAAAGCAGTCGGGAGCCAATTTGGAGACAAGGTGACCGTTCTTCTCCTCGTTTTGGAGGACCCCGTTCGTTTACACCGACATGGTCAATGACGACCCAGCCAATTGTACAGGGTTTGTTGTTAAGACCAACAGAAAATCGCTTTGGTATCCAATCGAAATTAATTCAGGGTCCATCTGAGCCGGCTCCTGTTCGTCGACAAGTTGCAAGCCCCCAAGAAGAGAAAGGCGTTCCACAAGAAGAGCTCTTGGCGTTCCGTCAAGACGAACAAACGCAAAACAACACTGAACGAAAAACGAAAAAGCGCCGTAAGCAATCAACTGAACGACTCTCAAGCCAAGCGCCTCAATCACGAGGTGTTCGGATTCCGGTTTTACCACAATGGCATCAAACTGTCTCTGGACTTGTTCAACGCCAGATCAAGCGAGACGACACCACACCCAAACTAAGCCCAGCAAAAGACATCCAAATGGCAACTGGACAACGGGTTGAACCGTTGATTTCTTCACTCTCTTTTTTGTCACCAAATGAGGCTGGTGAATCATCGACATCTGACCCTCAGATACTCCAATCCAGTAAGCTCAAAGCCACAAAAACAGTTTTAAAAGGTCCTCAGGCTGAGGCACAAGCCAAAAGGATTGAGAAAGATCGAAACTTGAGTGCGCCGTTAGACCGTTTGGAAGACAACCAGAAGCGCACCTTCAGGGTACCTGATGCTGTGAAGGACACCGTTGATGATGTCACTTCTGCAGCCGGACGACGGCGCAAATCAATTCAAGTCATTCAAGACCAGACGGCACGGCTTTCCACAAGCCGTTTAGAAGCCCAAAATGCAACCGTTGAGATGGATGCAGCCAGCAAACCGTTTCTCGGAGGCATCCAAACACTTCAATGGCGCAATCAGGGGGCGTGGGCCCCAAATACACTCGGTCGAACCGTCATTCAAGGGGCGACTCCTCGTCGCCTGAGTGCACCGAATAGCCGTTCTGGGTCGATGCTCAATTCAAAAGTTTTTATTGAAACCGCTCGAACTGAACAGCCTGAATCAGAGACAAACCGCATCATTCAAGGCAATCTGACGGGAAGTGGTTCGAGTCAGAGTACCCGTTCTCTTGGCGGTCAGGCCTCCTCATCGTCTACCACTGTGCTCAAAAGCGGTCTGTCTTCGTCATCGACTCTGAGATCTGGTCTCAGTAATCCTAATCGGGGAGGTCCGTCCTATGTGTCGGTTCGCCGCAGTCCTCAATGGCAATCACAGCCCGTTTATATTCGCGAGTTGCTCAAAGAAACCCCTGAAACGGGAGCTGCAAATGTGGATTTTCAAGCTGTTGAAACGCAGCGCATTGGTGCGTCAAGTCGCCTTGTAGGAGATGTTCCGAAATGGCGAAATACGGCGTCATCGACTAGCCGTGAATTGTCGTCTTCAGAGCAGGCCATTTCTGCTATCAATGTGTCACAAAACCCGTTGAGGCCCAATCAAATCGGTGGTAAACCACAGTCATTTACATCAAAATCGGATTCTTTGTCTTCACCACAGGACCTTGATTCGCCAATTCCAGCTGCACCAATCCGTTTGCTTGCACCTGAAATGGGGCAAAGCAGTTCTGAAACAGAACAAAAAAGAAGCGGTGCTTTATTGACACGCACTGAAACTTCTCGTCGTTATCCCAGTGTAAATTGGGCGCACCAGCCAAAAATCAAAGGCCGAAAGGCTGCCACCGATGATATTGTTGTAGCCCCGATTGCTCAGGTGTTTGACTCTGAAGACAGCACGGTGGAGCCGATTTCTGCAGAAGCGGCTTCTCCACAAAATGTAGGGCGCCCTTCTACTGCTTTGCCTCCGCTCTCTTGGAGACAACACACCATGAAAAGCGGGCAGGTTATTCCGAGGGTGATGATGCCACTGGGCGCATTGAGACCGCCTCAATCAACTGAAACATTGGCAGAAGGGGGGGCATCTCCAAGTGGGCAAACCGAGGGATTTGGGGAAGCGGAAATCAAAATATCTCGTTCAAATAATCGGGGTGGCAATGCATCTCAAATAGGTGGTACGCCCAATCTACGCTTAAAGAACGCTTCGTCCGCTCAAAGTTCCTCGACATCGAATGTGGCCAATATTCAAAGGCGGGCTATCTTTGTTCCTGCAAAACCAGATTGGT
Source organism: Myxococcota bacterium (assembly GCA_036146655.1). GTDB lineage: Bacteria > Myxococcota_A > UBA796 > UBA796 > UBA796 > JAYYJC01. The sequence continues at coordinate 4,184 of JAYYJC010000004.1, forward strand.
ATGGTCTTGATGGTTTTCAACGGAGACGCACCAAATCCGTTAGCGGTGATTCTGTAAAGACACCACTGTCACAAGCTCTGTCTCCGATAAATTTAGAACAAGATATTGGGTCTAGTCAACAGAAGTCGATGGAATCTAGTCCAATTAAGGCTCCCCAAAGAGAGCCTAGAATTGTACAAGCGCTGACACCAAGATTGACTCTTCTATTGCCTCCCGAGCGCCAAAAAGAACTCTCCACCCAAACCAATACCATACAGCCATCCGCAGTTGCAGAAAGGGCTCCCAAAAGAGTGCCTAAACGACAAAAAATCCCTGCTGTTAATTGGTCTCGGCAGCCTATTGAGAGGGTTAATCTCAGCCGTTCTATTGAACGACAAGTATCATCCAACGAGAAACGCTTTGCGTCAGTCTCCAAACCGAGCGCTCCAAATGACTTGTCGAGGGTCATGGTGACCAATTCAGAAGTCAATGCTGTCCAAGTCACCTCGGAACAGCCAATGACAAGAACGATGCCTCGAAATCTTTTATTGCGACAGAGTGGGCCTCAAGTCACTGAAATCGAACAACGAGGTCGAACGCAAGCGTTTCGCCGTGGTGAAACCGTCATGCAAACGGCTAGCCGCCGATTTGAGTTTTTAAAACAATCAATCGACGAAAATCGTACGGTAAAGTCTCCTGTTTCCATACAGACAGATTCCGTATACAGCGACGCTTCAAAACGAAAGGCCGCATCCACACAGCGTAAAATCGCTGAAACTTTCCCAAACTTTAAACGAAATGTGCGCCTCAAAAGAGGGATGCCGCGTCGGGTTTTACAAACCCAGAAAGAAAGCAGACCCAATGCTCCACAGCCATTCCGAAGTGGACAGTCAATGGGACAATCGAGCCCGAACCCATTGCCTTCAATGGGGGGGACATTACCGCTGGTTGGTCCGCCTTCTACAGAGCGCACAATCGGCAGCATGCCACCTGTTGCTGAGCGCCAACAACAGCCTGCCAAACGCCGCACACCCAAGCCAAAAATGGGCGAGCTTGCGCCCCAAAAGATTTTTGGTCGACAAAAGGGAACCGTGCGTACTCCGACATCAACGGCTGGTTCGCCTGAACAATTGAACAGTTTGCCTGACCGTTCTGAACGCTTAAGCGGCATTCAGACTGGCGCCCAAATGATCGCCAACAGTGGAACGGGCTTGGTTGAAGCGCCTGGTCGACCGTTATTGTCCTTTTTGACACCACCCAAAAAGAGCATGCGTGAAACAGAGACGGTGGTGGGTCAAAGTTCCAACAAGACTCTCTCTAAAGGGACAAGCAACAAGAAGAATAAGTCTAATTTATCTCTTGCAAGTGGTGAGTCGAATTCCCCAAAAACAAAGACAGTCATTCGACCAGAAGGTGTATTCGAGGAGGAGATGTCTTCAGAAGAAGACATCGTTGAAGATGCGCCACCATCAAGAGGGGGAATCTCGTGGAGTGCACCTGAAGCATTCCAACCAAATCGAGTTCAGAGCGGGCAAAGCGCACGGTCAAAATCAAATATGAATTCTCAGGTTTCGAGTTCTGATATACGAAGTAAAGCAGAGTCCATTGAAGATCTTGCAGAAGAAACGATACTGGCTATCTTAACTGAACTTTCCTCATCGTCCCCCGAAGCACAAGCCCTTCTCGATGATGTTTACCGTCAGGTGGAGCAAATCCGACGACTTAACAAATTTAGGCAGATTTAATCATGATTCGTTCTCACAATATGTTTCTCGCACTCGTTGGCTTGCTGTCTTTTGAAGGCACTGCTCAGGGGCAAGAACCTGTCGATGCTGCCCAAAAAGAACGGGGGATGACAGCAGAAGAGAAGGGCTTTGTGTTCGACTATCATGTGCTTGGATTTGAAGAACAACCAGAGAGCGGTGATTGTGACCCCATCCACGCACGTTATGGACGCTGCATTGAGTTGGTCGATTTTGTAGATTGGCATCCAAGCTGGTGGCTTGCGAGTCGATATGACACTCTTAAACCCAGTCAGCAAGCGCAGCTCAACTATTGGTCACCTGATTATTATGAAAACTGGATCAACAGCAGCAGCACAGCTCAGAACCAAGAAATGAAAAAAGGGAAAGCTCACTTGCGTGGTTTTGGCGAATTGTACGCACAACTGTGGGAAGACATGGCCTACCGTTGGAAAGATGATGGTGACGCCCCATCTGAGCTAATGGCTTTAAATGGAATAAAAACACTTCCCACGACTGCTCAGCAGTGGGAAGCCATATCTATTCGCCCTCGCCGACAATTCTCTGTCCCAAGTTCCGATCACTGGCTTGATCAAGGCGAAGTCATAGAGATGCCCATTCCCTTGATTCCGCAGCCTGCTGGAAGTACCTTACCTGAATTGGCTCGGCCAAAAGCACTCTTCCCGCTTGTGAAATATGCCATTCCAAAGAACCACTTTGTCGAACCCACATCTGCCATCATGCTTAAAGGACGATTTGCGAGCAGACTCGGGGTTAAAAACCAACTGCACGATTACAATCTGATGGATGGAGATCCCATCAGCTCCGGCCCATTTTTTGAGCAAATGTATCCCTACGACACCATATTTGCTCAGGATGATTTAAGCTTCATTCCTTTGGTTGACTTCCGCTATCCCTCTTCTGTTCTCAGCAGTGAGGAACGCCTTGGTCTCTCAAGCACACTTCCAGTAAACAGTTACCAAGATGCGGCACTGCTTGCTGGCATGCAGTTCAATCGATTTTACCGTTTGGTTGCCTCGCAGGTCATGCAGTTCGCCATGCAAGATTACACCGCTAACCACATGCGCATCTTGGCTTCTCTGACTTCAATGCGTACACCGCCTGGTGCACTTGCGGATGCCACAGGTATCACGGATAATCTGAACCCTGGAAGCATTGGTCAAACTGACAGCACTGCGGAACAAGAATCCCGTGTCAACCGCTCAGCATACTCTGTTCCTGGTGGATTTAAACTGAATTACGCCAAAATACCCATACCACTGACCGTAGAGTGGATAACGCGGCTTGACGAAGCATATAAACCACCCCCAAGTTTCTATATGGATACGACTGGTCTTGCCCGAGACATGTTTTTTGACATCTTGATTCCCAATCCTGATTTAATCCAGTCGGTCAGTGACGAAGGTCTTAAGCAATGGGTACAGCAAAATAAAGCCAAAGGCATTGAGCCAAATGTATTATTAGAGCCTCTAAGGCGGCTAGTGCTTCAAGAGTTGATGGGTACCCTTGAAAAAGAGGTCAAAGATGTTGAAGAAACTTGGCTGTTACTAGACCACATCAACTATGCAATCGCCAGCAACATGGATGTTTCTCCTGAGGTACGAATATCGCCGGGTGACTTTGAAGGCTTGGCCGCCGAACGATGGGAGTCCGTACTTGGGGATCATTACTACAGCACACAAAAGATATCTCAGGGGCTAGGCGCCATTGATCCGACCTCTGTATGCGCCACTGCTGAGCGAACTGAAGCACTTGCTGAGCCCTCAGTTGGCGCAATGGTGCTTGATCAGATCTTTGTCGGTGTAGACAGTACACTGCCTGATTTTCAAGGAGAGGGCAATCAACTCACTTCTGAGCGGTTGCTCTGGTCTGCTCGAAATCAAATACCTTTCTTCTCACTTGATAATCCTGAAGCCAATAAAGCGTCTGTACAGCGTTTAGTGGGCTTGCCTGATGGTCAGGCACTCTACCGTGCACGCTGGACCATATGGTCAGGCTGGCACCTGATGTGGGGCGTTGAGCAATTTTCTGGACAAGAGCGACTGGTGCTTCGAACAGCTGCCATTTGCGACGACATGGTTTTGTCTCCACCCGAATTGGTCCCCTCTATTGTGAGAGCTGGATTGCTTCATGATGAGTTTTATCCCACCAAACCCGCCCGAAACAAAGATAAGGTTGGAAGAACAGATTATCCCAATGCCAAAGAGCGGAGATCATTTGTTCGGCGAGCCCGACGAAATGAAGAACGCCAAAAGGATCGGGACGATGTCAACCGTGATGTGTCCAATACCAGACGCCGTAGTGTGTCTGGCGTTGGAAATGCGCTCAACATTCGAGAAAGAGTAAAAAATCCAACCGTTACTTCTTCAGATGTCAATCGATTTGCAGGCGCTGATATGGAAGATCGAGGGTTAAGCATGACCTTCGACAAGCGAGGTGATTTGACCAAGCGCCCATTAGAGGTGAGTGTTTCAGATACTGTAGATTATATTCGAGGAATTGTGCGTGCGCCTTTTGAGGAGATGTCTTTGAACAATGGCGTGACTGTGATTGTTTTGGACGCAGATGAACCCACCTCCCTCCATCGACTTCGTGATGTGGTGGGGCACACGCCTTACATCAAGCACCGTCAGTTCATGGGCTTCAACCAGCAACTTGATTTTGCAGGTTGGTCCCTTTACTTTGACAAAGGGCCCGAAAACACTCAGGTGGTCCTGTCAGCACCAAACTATACTCCTCACGACAACTATGCCGCAGGGGCAGTGGTCCCTCGATTTAAGCAAGTCAGAACCACAGATGTGACATTTGTAGGAGATTTAGGGATGTTTCCTGTTTCCAATGCCACCTACATCTGTGACTCTTCAGTCAATCAGGATTCGTTGGCATTCATTGACCGCTGTGAAGATGGTCAAATAGAAACCGTGAAGACAGATGGTTTTTCAGTTGGTTTTGGATCGTATGCCACCATTTGGTTGCGGAATGACCCGAGAATGGCTGCTGAACTTGGTCTAGAAATAAAACTCGATGCCTTGCATGGCGGTTATTCCTTTTTTCACTCGGAAGAAGCGCCCAACCTTAGCGATGTGGTTAGCGGCATTCAAGATCCCAACCAAGTCAACAACACGGCTGAGTATCCAAATTACTCATGGGTGTTTCGTCCAATGACAGGAGCGTCAGCAGGTTTTCGGCATGCGCCGGATTCAATGCCGTTGCAGCGTTGGTTGAGGGGAGTCAAACCATGGGGTGCACCCAGTGCTTCCGGCCGCTCGAAACAGCATCGTACAGAATGGGGTGTGCGTGGGGCGTTTTTGGTGTATCCCAGTTACAATGGAATGGAAGGGGTCGCTGTGGCTGATCTTTGGGAAGGGCACGCCTTGCGATCCAAACGATCTGACTGGGCAAACTTTTCGTCCTATCATCCCATTGTTTTGGGCGGATTGTATTTGCGTTACCAATACGCTTTCCCACTTCTTGAGGACAGCGATGAAGCTCGTCTCTACACATTTGATCATTCCCATACCTTATTAGTTGGATGGCGAACACAGCTTCGAAATCGAGAGGAGCGACCAGAGTAAAATGAATCAGCTAGAATACATTAGTGCGGTAAGCTCTTCAGTACATGAAGCCGTCGAAAATTGGGCCCGCAATCTCCTCAGAGATGCTGGAATTGAGACCACCGAGGTTTACGGACAGTTCCCGCCCGAAGGTGCTGTGGCATCTCATATTGTCTTATTTCCATATCGGATAAGCCAGGGTGATGAGCAGGTCGCACAACCTTATCAAGAAATGTCTATGCTGGGCGCACGCGCCGAGAAGGCCCTTACTGGTGCCATCCCACCAGACTATATGCTTGTTGCAAAAGCAATCACTCGAATGATTACTGAGAAGTTTCCAACTCTTCAGAAAGGACCATACCGTGGAAGACCCCATCCCGCCCCACCCATTGGTCAGTTGCCAAAGTCGGTTCGAGATTGGTACGAGGCTCAAGAGGACGATGGAAAAGAATCCGCATGGATCACCAAATATCAGGATCATGCCTTTGCTCGATTGCCCAGTTTGGCTTGGGTAAATGGCGTCACACTGAAAATACAGTACCTTGTGGTTGTGGGTGAGGGCGCAAGGGGGACTTCAGAGCGAGCAGCCCCCATTGCCATACAGGGGTTGTCTGTGTTGACCGCTGGTTCGCAAATGCAACGGCAGCTCTTTATAAGAGCACCATCGTTACCGTATGATCCAAGCCTTGATGGCTACATCGAGGCAGTTGCAGGATGCTTTGATGATGATCCTGAGTTTCAAGAGCAGCTCTTAGCCACCATACCAAGGTTGAGTAAAAAAATTAATTTACCCGTCAATCTATTGCCAGGTGCAAAGCTCACCAATGCGGATTTTACTGGTCTGATGCAGGCACTTCAGCGTCCTCTCCAACCCACACTCCACTTGGCTTTGCAAATGCAAGTGGGTGGCGGACCTATTTTTGCGCCCGGTATTTCTGCTGAAGTCAGTGCCGATAATCTGGTTGGAGGTCGATAAGACATGGCTCTTGTTCTAGTTCAGTGTATCGAGCCCAATGCGCTTCCTTTGATGGTTGAGCACGAAGTTCGACTGCTCGAAACCTTTCGCCTATTTGTCTTGAGTGACACCAGAGGTGCCGGTGCGAGCGCTCTGCGACAAACCATTCTTTTATCCGCTGATGAAGATCCCCCGCCTGAAGCCACTCTGGTTTTTGAACTTGATGTGTACGACCCAGGAGCAGGTGATTCGATTGTCTTCAGAGTTCGTCGCATGGGTGCACGGGTTTACATTGACTGGCTGAGGCCCACTGTGCGTTCAAGAATTGGGGAGGGTAATGAGCTTCCAACCGGTGCCCGATTGGAGGTCATCCTTCAAGATGCTCGTCGGATAGTGATCACCCTGCAAATGGAATCAGAACTCCTGCAATCCAGTGTTGATGCAATCGGAGGGGGTGTATATCGGCACAAAGCCAAAGATGAAGGCTCTGCTGCTTGGTATTTGTATTACAGCTTCTTTCAGTTGATGGTCATGAACACCACGCTGCTGCGGGATAAAATCAATCTTTGGCTGCGTCGTAGGGGACTCCATCCTTGGGTTGTTTTGGCCATTCTCAGTGTGGGTTCTTTGCTCTTGCTTGCGGGTTGGATGGCCTACAACCAACACAAAGCCGCTCAGGCAGCTGAAGAAAAGAGCAAAGCATTAGAAGAAATCAATGCGCGTGTTGAAGAGGCACGGCAGAATGCGCTTGAAAATGAAATGGCTTGTCTTCAAGAAAGGCAATCTCTAGCCCGAAGGCTCCAAGACATCGAAGAGTCTTACAAAGCTTTGATTAGCCAAGCCATTAATTACACCTTTTCGCAGTCTGTTTCCGTTGAGGTTGGGGGCAATCGCATGGGAGATGACAGCTTAATGCCCTTTGATGAGCAGTATCAAGCCAATACCACTCAAGCCATATTAGATCGAATGGAGTCAGTGCCTGGCGATGCGGTCGCAATGTCTTTTTGCATGCAGCAAGAACAGGTTTTGGGTGTGGATCTGCCGCGGTATATTTTGACTTGGCATCCAGACCCCAATGTGGTTTGTCCATTGAATTATGCCATTGTTGACAATGGGATCGACAGAAAGGGTTCGTGGGGACTTTCAGAACGGGTCGCCAAAGAGTTCGGCGCTCAGAATTATTCTGAAGGTGGGCAAGCCGGAGCAGATCAACTTGAAGCGCAGTTGGGGTCACCTCGAATGGCGCCTCGATGGTCAGCCACAACCCTTGCGATTGGAATCAGAGAAATTCAGTTTACATTGTTGACTGCGGATACCGGAGGACGGCCGCCTGTCGCACCTGGTCAGGCCCAGATTTGGTCTTTGGCCATTTGGGATGCTTACAACCGCGTGCCATCTCCAGCCGGAGGTGTCATGGATAAGCCCGTAGGCTATTGTGTTGATGAAATGCTTGATCGATTGACTTCGACTGCCGGTGTTTCAGAACCGGGTGCGCCGGTGCTTCCAGACATCGCAATGGTTGCAAATGAGAATCGCAGCTTGGTTGTTCCCCCTTCACCAAGTTGCCCTTGGCCTGCGGATGCATTTACACTTGGAACAAAGTCTGCTCTTAGAGCGGTTGTTAATATGTCGTATTACCTAGATCACGAAAACAACGAACCGTCAGAGACGGATGCCAACTAAGTTCGGCATATTGAACAAGCCGGTTTAGTGTTCATCACCATCTAACAGCAGTTCAACTTCTTCACGGTATTCCTGAATGAAGACCTCATTGGTTGAACGGTTGTTCTTTTCAAGTTCCCGTGCCAGAGATGCCAGAAAGTAGGGGGTACTCAGAGGTTTATTTTGACCCATCGCCCAAGCTTTTGCGCGTATCACTGCTCCCTTAATGAGGCCCCCTGATATGGCGAAGTTTCGACCAAGCATCTTCCAATCCACATTCTCTATTTCAATCTCATTTCCAGTCATGTCTTCCCACATGCGTTCACGGGTCGGGCGATCAGGAATGGGCAGAACTGCATAGTCATCGAATCTTCTAAAGAACGCCTCGTCAAGATCTTCAATGCGGTTGGTTGTTGCGACAAGCACACCACTGTAACGGTCAAAACGAGTAAGCATATAGGCAACACCAGTTGTCAATCCACCAGAGCCACTGCTGTTTGAACGCTGCCGAAGCAATGATTCTGCTTCATCAAGCACCAAGACGGCGTTGGCTGCTTCGGCCAAATCGAAGACTTGTCCGATTTGCTTTTCGGTTTCGCCCAGCCATTTTGAGAGAACGGTTGATAAATCAAGTTTGACCAGTGGTCGATTTAGGGTCGTGGCCAAGGCTTCTGCGGTCATAGACTTTCCTGTACCCGGAAGTCCTGAAAGCAAAAGGCGATAGCCGACTTTTCTGCCTTTGTATGCTGGTGTCTTCGGAAGGTAATCCAATCGATACTTTGCGTGCAAGAGCGCCTGTTGAAGTTGGTATTGAACATTCTTTGCCAAAATGAGATCTGTCCACTCCGTTGAGCAGCGGACTGGCTGGGCAATCTCAGAATCTGGTACACCGCAAATGTCATGTTCTTCTGCGGCAAGCGAACTGTTGAGAAGTGCATTGGATGTCCCATGATCAAGTACCCAATCTTCTCTTCTGATGTGTGGATTTGGCTCAACCCACCGAATAGACGCATTGTAAAATAATGCGGTTCTTCGGATGTAAATCGGATCTGGGATCAGTACATACCGTGGAACATTGGCGGTGTGGGTTCTACGGATGAGCTCATGAAGGAGGTGGAAGTGTCCTGCCTCAGAAATGGCAAAAGCATCAACAAATGCTTTGCCTCTTGTGCACAGCGCAATGGAGACAAAGCCACATAGGCGTTCGAGCTCAGTATCTCCACCTTTTGAAGCGATGACCAGTGACGCTGTATCTGCGTTCAACTCATCTTCTGCACTTTGGTACAGTCGCTCTCTTGACGCTGAATGGAGTATGGTCCAACTGGTTGCTTTTGGACTGACTTGAAGCGTGGTAAAGTTCAATGCTGGTGCCAAACCGATGCAAACGCGACCTGCATAAGTCAACCTCAAAGCAGAGGGGCCAGGTGCAATCGGATCAGAAATGCCTCGCCCCACGATTTGAATAAGACCCCAATCAGCAAGCGCAATCACAGCATGTTCCATGGGTTGTAAAGTGGTTTGGTCTGATGGAACCTGTTCTGCAAGGGTTTTCCATGACAACACTCCGGGCCGGTCGTACGGATCGGTTTGCCTGAGTTCTTCTGCAAGTTGGTCTTTGCAGTCAACCATGGCAAGTACTCGGAGAACCTCTCTCGCCAATGGGCTAAGTCCGAGGACTTGGGTACACTGCTGAAGGCGTGTTTCAATATGGTCTTGAAATTTCATGGGTCACACAGTCTTGCTTTACACTCTATTAACGCGTCCAAGCAAAACATGTGACTGGTAATGCATCGTGCTGCGTGCATGTATTGGTAGTCTCCAAGTTTGTTGTTGAATTTCATTAATCAACTGAGTTTGCTGGAGTTCAGGATGCGGACTTTCTGAAGACATCAACCACTTCAATACCGCTTCTGGTTGGCCATTGTGTCCTTGAAAATAACCAAATCCTCCCAGCCATTTGTGGTAATCCGTTGCACCCAGTGACCAATCATAGGGGCATACAATTCCCCATGTTCCGTCGTCTTGCAGAATGCGTATGAGCTCAGTGAGATGCTTGGTTGGTGTGGAGACACAGTCCAACAAATGTATGGATTGGCTGTGGTTTACCGTTTGCTTCAAAAATGGCAGACTAAGGGCATCGGCAACCCAAAAGTCAATGCGTTCCGCATTGTCATTTGGAATTTCGTATTCAACAGGGTCATAGACCGTTCCAACCCTGCGTTTGCCATAGCGTACACGCCCCTGAAGCGCTTGCTGAGCAAATCTAATCATTCCAAGTGACACATCGATACCTAGCACAAGATTATCGGTTTTCTGGGCCAGTACACTGGTAGATCCCCCAACAGAACACCCAATATCTATTGCCAGTGCTGAATGGTGACAGGTGGATGATGCCAAGTCTGCAAGTTGTTCAAAACCAGACTTTGGCTCCAGAGGTGGGTCTTTGTGTTGGCCATAATGGGCTTCTGCGTAAGTGGAGATATATTGCCGAGTCAATGTGTAGGCTGAAGTAGGTCCAGTGCTTTCAGTGAGCCACTGTTCGATGAAGGGACTTTCATTGTGATCAGTCAATGCATGTAGAATACTATTGGTCAAATAAGTGTCTACATCTGGCACCAAAATGGGTACCCCTTTTAGAATGGGAAAGAGACTTTGGCATTGAGCACAATAGAGTTGACCTTCAATTACCCGCACCTCATTTTGCGTTCTGACTTGTAGTTCAAGCAGTGACGCAGGTTTTTCTTGCATGACGCAAGTGGGACAGCAGGGTTTAAATGCGTTGTAGTGTGCAATTTTCACAGGCGATCGTCGAGGCTGTTAGCCACCTATCATAACGGTTGGATTGCCAGGTGGCATGATTTTACCCACTGGACTGGGTATCGGTGCCACACAGGCTGTGTGTGCCGTGAGGTCATTGACCCGAGCTGCTGGCATGTTGCTTATCATGACAGTCATTGACCCTTTTGCGATCATACCAGGACCGCCAGGGACACAGCCTGGCAGCATGCATGGCGCTGATTTACATGTTGCAGTTGCAGCGGGTTTATTGCCAATCATCACCGTGGGTTTCCCTTCAATAATTGCAAGGGGGAGACCAGGATGAGGCGCAGGTGTTGGAACAGGGGCAGGGGGATGAATAGGGGCGTGGCAATGCGGAGCATCTTGCTTCATCATATCGCCCATGCATGCGGCTGGTGGCATAATTGACCTCGAAGGGGGTTAGTTGAGCCAGATGACTTTACCGTCAACCCGTACATCGTCTTTGCTGGTCAGTTTTAGCTCCTGACGAGAGTCAATGGTCATTGTTCCATCAGAGTGAAAGTCAGCTGTTTCTTCTGCATTGAGTCGATAGCGTTTACACGATACATCGATGTCTTCAATGCTGTGCAATCTAAGAGATGCCGATTGGAGTTCAATGACAGGTTGATTATCGGTAAAGATAATCCGAACATTGGTGTCTCCATTTGGAGACTCGATTGTGACTTCAGAGTTACCCTGCTCAATGGTGAGTCGATGGCCTGAAGAGAGGGTATGCTCAAGGTCGGTATCTGATGTAGGTACTCCAACGGGTTGCCCTTCAAAGGGTTGAGTTTTCGCACTGAGGAGTCTATCTCCGGCAAGGTTGACGCGATGACTAGAAAAGGGGCTGTTTTTCATCTGTAGTACCAAATATTTCCGAACTTACTGTAGATAGATTAGCATGAAAATGCTAAAATGACCATAATCAATTAGTTTGTGTAGCAACGACCAGAGGGTGATAATGCGAAGAGATTCTGTTCTTTATTTTGGAACTGTGAAGTCGACCAAAGACCCTAAGAAGCTCAACCGAGTTCAAGTTGAACTAAAAGAGTTGGCGAAGGCCGTTGAGATGCCTTGGATACGCACATTAAGTGCGCATGCTTCGAAAGGATTTGGAACCACACTGCTTCCTGAAGTAGGCGACATCGTTGCCGTTCTTCGGGGGGCAGGTGAATCGGTTTCTTCCATGTTGGTTATTGGTTCTGTTTACGACAGTAAAAATAAGCCTGCGATTGGTGACAAGGACGGAAAAAACAATATCAAACAGCTCATCACTCGCAGCAAGCACGACTTCACAATCAGCGATGAAAAGGGCAAGGGAAAGATCTCTCTTATCACTTCTAAAAAGTCAGAAATGGTCTTTGATGACAAGGCCAGTAAGATTCATTTCAAAGTGAAAGGTTTACTGGTCGAAATGGATGGCAAAAAGAAGTGCATTACCATCAAATCGAACAACAAAATTGTTCTCGATGCCAAAAACATTCATATCAAAGGCAGTTTTTTGGTGGATGTAAAGGGGAAGGATGTCAAAATAAAGGCCTCCATGAACACACAAATTGACGGTGGTGTGAAGGTGGCCATCAAAGGTGGCGCCACTGTTGACATCAAAGGCGGTGCCAAAGTTGCGGTGAAAGGCGCCATTACTGCGGTAGGATAACAAAGTCTGCGATGGTTTATGTTTCTGCAGCCAAAAGGGCCATTGCAGTATCACAATTGCCATGTTCACACACAATGTGTTGGAGCGCTTTAAAGTGGTTGTCCATTGCCAGTAAATTGTAGTAAACCAGGGGATTACAATACTTTAAGTTGAGGGTCTGATCGGTCAAATCGATGCTGGTTTTGAAACGGATTTCGCCGTGTTCCATTAAGACTTCGAAGTTTCCCATGATGATGCCTGCATTGATCCGTGCGGTAAATTCAAGTAATGAACCTAAAGCGCCAGCTTCAAATCGGTGCGGAAAAAGAGAATAGAAAGCCAGTTGTTCTCTGTCAGGATGCTGAATGGCATAGAGGTTCCATTGGCCATTGTGTCCAGCAAATGTTGAGATAATTGTATTTGGGTCATCTGTGCGTTGCACGGGCCATTCTTTCCATTGAAGGAACGCCATGGCAATGTGTATAGGCCGTGTTGACATAAGTTTATGGGAGTAGAAGGTCTAATAGGAGTTGGGGAGATTTTCGAAGATGCGTTTCAATGTTTGTTCCACTCTTCCCTGTTGTTTTCATGAGCATTTGTATCATTTCTCTAAGGACGGGGGCCAAATCTGTGAGAACACTGACCGCTTCTTTATGACTTGATGATACATCTTGGCGAGCAAACTCCTCTGCCATGGCTTGAAGTTCACTGGGTGATTTGCTTTTAAATTGAGCGTTTAACTTTAGAAGTGCATCCTTGCGTTCTCCATCAAATCCGGCAAGCGTTTGTAAATTGTCTTGATAATCGAGATACCGTTGTAACTGTGCATCTTCAAAAAATGCATCGATTATTTTTTGTGTCAAAAGCTGGCATTGATTGGGGTTGTCCAAAGCTTCTTTTGCTTCTTCGGGGTTTAATGCCACCCAAGTCAATACATTGTTGTCTGGAAGCGGCACATCTCTCGGCTGATCTGGATTTAGTGGGTCATGGCCGTCATCTCTTAATTGTTTGGCTTGAAGCTCGCATTTTTCTATTTGATGCCTTAATTCTCTATCCAGTATTTCTCCTTCCACTCTCCACCGTCGGAAGAGTTCAAGGTCAATTTCGGGATTAAAGTGCTTTTCAAGCAATGTCATTTCAGTTTTCATAGATGGAATAAGAGTATCTCTGACCCAATACAATGATGAACTGTCAGGTTCAATACTCGGATCTGGTTCTTGAACTTCGATCCAAACACGAAGTTGTCGGATAAGCCCAATGATGAAGACCTTAGCAGACTCAGTATTGGATCGGATTGCATCGTTGTAATAGCGGATGCTCATTTGAACATCTCTTGTAACAGCGGGATCTTGAGCATCTCTGGTGTTGGCCATAAATGCCAAATCTGTGGGCATTGTGGGCAGGTGTTTTTCACGGGTTCGAACGCCAATATCGTCATCTTCATCTTTGTAATCAATGTCTTCTTGGATTTCCTTTGTGAAGATTCGCTCAAGTATGGGGTCCGCCTCAGCCATCTTCATCGGGTCCTCGCGGGTATAGTCAACGACAAAGTCTGGTCTGATCTGAATCTGAGTATCGGAATCATCAAATGGGCGTTCTTTGACAAGCTTCTTTCTTTTTTTCAATTTTATTTTTCGGCCCATTTTCTCCTCAGTTCAACCCCCTTACTATCCAGTACTGAAGTAGGGTATTGCAAATTCTTGCTTTAAATCATACAATTTCTTTAGATTTACTTAACAAGTCATAGATGCCAAATGGTGATAAATACATAGTCTATCGCTTTTATACTCAATGAGGTTTCTTTTGTCTAGCTTGACTCAAACCGTTCTCTTTACTGATCTGGCCAATTACACTGAGGCCGTTCAAGACAGTTCTCGTCAAGAGATCAGAGAGTTAATTAAAAGCCATAGA
>JAYYJC010000005.1:0-10000 GCA_036146655.1 Myxococcota bacterium
CCATGGCTGTTGAAGGACACTATTTTCCCCGGTTCCACGGCGACAAGCTGCCCGAAAGTAGAACCGCTCTTCTGGTGGGTCTAGCAGATCGGTGGGATACGCTGACCAATTGCTTTCGACTCGGTCTTGCACCAAAAGGCTCAGGAGATCCGCTTGGTCTGAGGCGTGCGGCAAATGGATTCTTACTGTTGGGTCAACATGGGAAAATACCATTCAAACTAAAGAGTTTGGTTCATGGCGCCGAACTTGACGATGCATTGTATCAATTCCTAATTGCCAGACTTCGTGCTCAGTTACAAGAAACAGCCCCCACTGACTTTGTCAATGCCGTTTTGGCCACCGACACAGATAATCCATTGGAGTTGGAGGCAAAACTACATGCACTTCAAAATATTTCTAAACAGGACGACTTCGGAGACTTCAGAGCATGCTTCAAGCGAGTCCTTGGCTTAAGCAAAGATCACAAAGAGACCACAATCAACACAGACCACTTTGAACACAGCAGTGAAAAGGCGCTTCATGAAGCGGCATTAAAATCACTTCAAACCGTTTCTGAGGCTGGCACAGATTATAATGCTGCCTTTGCTGCAATGGCCGAACTCAGGCCCTATGTAAATGATTTTTTCGAAAGTGTCATGGTCATGGTTGATGATGAACAAATCCGAAGTAACCGATTGTCTTTACTGAGGTCGATTGCCAATGGTTTCCGTCAATTGGCTGATTTTCGCTTGCTTTCAACAGATGCCATCTAGGCCCACATCTTGACCCCTCAATCCGTAATTGGAGTAATATATGTCTTTTATTTATCATTTTGGCGCAGGCAAAGCAGAAGGCTCTGCGGCTGATAAAGCATTGCTTGGTGGCAAAGGTGCCGGCCTAGCAGAAATGAGTCGGCTTGGACTACCAGTGCCTCCAGGATTCACGGTTACAACAGAAGCATGCCAGCACTATTTTAAGTTCGGTGGCGAATGGCCTGACAATCTTGAAGCCGATATTGGACATGCGGTCACTCAGTTTGAGACACTTACCAAGAAGGGTTTTGGGTCTCGCCAAAATCCCTTATTGGTCTCCGTCCGTTCAGGTGCACCAGTATCAATGCCAGGGATGATGGACACCATTCTAAATCTAGGTTTAAACGATGAGACCGTTGAAGCCATCGCCACACATACTGGACATGTTCGTTTTGCATGGGATGCATATCGAAGGTTCGTGCGCATGTTTGGTGATGTGGTTTTCAACATCTCGCACAATAAGTTTGCTCGGGCAGAAGACCTCATCAGACAAGGCCGTGAAACCGACGAATTGGATGTCGATGGTTTGAAGGCGCTCGTGTCAGCGTATAAAAAGGTCATTGAAGATGAACGGCTCACCTTTCCCTCTGACCCACACGAGCAGCTGCGACTGGCCATTAATGCGGTTTTCCAAAGTTTTAATACCCCAAGAGCCCGCTATCATCGAAAGGCTCAAGGCATCCCAGACGACACAGGTACGGCAGTCAACATTCAAACCATGGTGTTTGGAAATATGGACGAGCAATCCGCCACTGGGGTTTGCTTTACAAGAGACCCAAAATCTGGGCAAAAAATATTTTTTGGAGAATGGCTTCCCAATGCACAAGGCGAGGATGTGGTTGCCGGTACCCACACGCCTCTCCCATTGAATACGCTGTCAGGCGGAAATGCTGAGGACTGCCTTGAGCATCAAATGCCAGAAGCATATGCTCAACTCAATGACCTTCAATTGCGATTGGAAGAACACTATGGCGACATGCAGGACATAGAGTTCACCATTGAACGGGGCGAGCTGTTTATTCTTCAAACCCGAACTGGAAAGCGCACCCCTGCTGCAGCCATCCAAATTGCAGTAGACATGGTAAATGAAGGTGTCATCACCAAAGAGGCTGCATTGATGCGAGTCGAAGCGACATCTCTTGAACTGGTCATGCGTCCTGTCATCGACCCAAGTGCCCCAAAGAACTGCATTGCCAAAGGCTTAGATGCATCGCCTGGAGCAGCATGTGGGCGAGTGGCATTTAGTTCAGAGGCTGCACAAGAGATGGTCGAACACGGCGATCCTGTAATTTTGGTTCGATTGGAAACCTCACCAGAAGACATTCAAGGCATGACTGTTTCCGAAGGAATCCTTACCGCTCAAGGCGGTCAAACTTCACATGCGGCTGTTGTCGCACGAGGCATGGGTAAACCGTGTGTCGTAGGTTGTACCGATCTCCTTGTCGATTATGGCCGAGGATTATTCTACACTGGAAGCAGCGTCGTCAAGGCCGGTGATTACATCACAATTAATGGTACCGATGGCTCGGTCTATGAAGGTAAAGTTCCGACTTTACCACCTGCTACTTCCTCAGAATCTGTTCAAACTTTTCTGAAGTGGGCAGATGAGTTTGCTGTACTTAAAGTCAGAGCCAATGCGGACAATGCTTCAGATGCGGCCAGAGCTCGCAGTCTTGGAGCCATCGGAATTGGTTTGTGTCGCACCGAACACATGTTCTTCCAAGCGGATGCCCTGCGTGCCATGCGCCAGATGCTATTGGCAAGAGACGAACACTCTAGGCAACGCGCATTGCAACTGATATTGCCGATCCAAAGAGAGGAGTTCAAACATATATTTGAGTCCATGAACGGACTTCCCGTTACCATTCGCTTACTAGACCCACCACTCCACGAGTTTCTTCCAAAGCGCCCAGAAGACATATCCGCTCTAGCTCAAGATCTCGGTCTCAGAGATGGCGCATTGAAAGAGCGTTTAGGTCAGCTTCACGAAATCAATCCCATGATGGGTCATCGAGGATGCCGATTGGGTTTGACGAATCCTGAGATTTATGCCACCCAAGTTCGGGCAATTTTCGAAGCGGCTTGTCAACTTACCAGAGACAGCGACATTACCGTGATACCGGAAGTCATGATTCCGCTTGTCGCAAACGCTCCAGAACTCGAACGGTGCCGCCAAACAGTCGTCAATATGGCCGAACACATCATCTCTCAATATAATGTCAGTTTGGACTACAAAGTTGGTACCATGATTGAGGTTCCGAGAGCTGCGCTTAAGGCAGGTTCAATTGCCCAACACGCAGACTTTTTCAGCTTTGGAACCAATGACTTGACCCAACTCAGCTACGGATTTTCGAGAGACGATATCGGAAAGTTTCTTCCTTTCTATCTTGCAGAAGGCATACTCCCTGATAATCCCCTGGCTCAGTTTGACATTGACGGCGTTGGAGAACTCGTTGAATTTGGAACAAGCCGTGGGCGACATTCCAATGCTCGGTTAAAAGTTGGTGTGTGCGGAGAACACGGTGGAGACCCAAAAGGAATTGCATTCTTCCACAACATCGGCCTTGATTATGTCAGTTGTTCTCCTTTCCGGGTACCGGTGGCACGGCTGGCTGCCGCACAAGCCGCACTCACTCACAGCGCATAAACCCAGATAATCATGCTTCTTGTTTTTTTACTTTCCTGTATCCAAGACATCTCTAGCCCCTACCTTGGCGAATGTGCGGTTTACCCAAAAGATCGATATGACTATGGGCAGATCGGTATTGGAGACTGCATTAGTGGCCCGACCGAACTTCAGTTTATGACGGATGAGGAAGGGGCTTGGCACCTCTTACTTACAAATTCCAATCCTTATCTGAGTTTTGATGGGGGATCCTTGATGAGCATCCCCTATGCCAATATTGACTTCGAATCAGGAAAGAACATCATTACAGATTTGGGAGTGAGTGCCTTTCCACTCCCCAGTTTTGCAGGTCCAATATCGCTTGCACGAGACAATGAACTCGCGCTGGTCGGAGTCCGCTATTCCAATGACTATCGGACCCGAGAAGCCAGCGATGATGTATACCTCTTTGATGTTCAGAACCCTTCTGAACCACAGTTAACACCGCAAGAAAAAATCACTGTAGAGTTCGACCCAGTCGATATTGTCACAGACAGTAGAACGGGGCTGTCATTTGTTGCCAATCGGACATCACACGATATCTCTGTGCTTGACACCAATGGAGAAACCGTCTCCATCATCCAGCCGTGGCCAGTATCTGCACTGTCAGACGCTTCTTTCAATACCGAAGATCGCATGCAACATTCTGCAGAACTTCATAACCTGAGGCAACTGTCACAGGAAGACTATCTAGATCCCACCACTGAAGTGGCCAATTTGACTGATGACATTTGGACGCTCACTTGGATTGAAGGAACTTGGCGTGTTTGGATACCCGAAGAGGGTGCTTGGCAACGGTATGATACCACCGGAGACGGCAATTATCGACCAAGTGCTTTTGGACCTGTGTTGGATGTGGATAGCCGCACGATCGAAACACCCTTTTATGCCGATGGTGTGATGTATTACAGTTTTGAAGGCGACCTTTACTCAGCAGGGTGGGACATCAGTTCTCAAACTTGGAACCACTCTTTGACTCCAATTGTGTCAGTGGCCAATGCGGATTGTGACTCGCCGAGCTTAGCAGGAACGGAAACCGCATTGTATTTGTTTTATGGATGCACAAATACTGAGACAGGTGAGTGGTCAATTCGACGAAGCGATATACAAGAGGGCGGATTTGTATCCGGTCAACGGGTGGTCTTTGACAAGGACGATGCCCCATCTCTCAATGGATTAACATCTCCTTTTCTCACCTATGAACCCGATGCCGAACACTGGCGGATGTTCTTCTCGACTTATGGTAATACCGGCTACCTTGAAATACAACAAGCTGTCAGCACAGACTTAGAAAACTGGGCCGTCTTAGATGTAGAAGGGTTTGGTGTTCCGAACATTGATGTTGCAGCTCCTGTTGTGTCAGAAGAAGCAGACCGTTTTCGGATGTGGTACGCACGAGGGGACTCACTTGTCTGGGACATTGCCTATGCTGAGTCCAAGGACGGTTTAAATTGGACTGATTACGGTACACTATTTGAGCTTGACTTTGCAGCAACAGATGCACCAAGGGTCGCCATGCAAGGCTACCCCACAACGGCCTTTCGCCTCGAAGGTGAACAAGCGGGTCCTTTGTCTACACTCATTGAGGTTGGACTTCCCTACATTTCAGAACAATACGGCTGGCTGCTGACACCCGTTGTTGGCTATTGGCAAGGCAGCAATGCATTTGGCGCCGATTCTGCAGGCGGCGTTCAAATTGACAGCGTGGTTCCCGATCAATCCCTC
Organism: Myxococcota bacterium; assembly: GCA_036146655.1. Classification (GTDB taxonomy): domain Bacteria; phylum Myxococcota_A; class UBA796; order UBA796; family UBA796; genus JAYYJC01. The sequence goes on from JAYYJC010000005.1 coordinate 5,182, forward strand.
GCCTTTGGAACCATCACCGACGAGTCTGGGGTCAAGCGAATTGCAGCCTCTGCATGGTTTGAAGATGGGTCTCTTGAGGGCATAACCACCGTGCTTAGTCCCGATGGCAGTGGATTCGATGCAGACTCAGTAGAGTCTCCGGTGGTGTTTGAAAATGAAGAAGGACTCGTCATGCTGTATGCTGGCACACGGAATGGACGAAGTAAAATTGGTCTCGCCACATCGCCAAATGGATTGCAATGGCAAAGACAGGGGGTAGTACTCAATAACCAAAATGACTGGGAATCCCTTGCCGTTGTTCCCAGCAGCATTGAGAATATTGAAGGGGGGTACCGTCTCTGGTATTCTGGCAACAATGGCAGTGCATGGAAAATCGGCTCCGCAACCAGTACAGATGGACAAAACTGGACTCGAGATTCTGCTCAACCAGAGATGATGGCAGGGAAAGCTGGCGATTGGGATGATTCAGGCGTTCGTGACCCTGTTAAGGATCCCACCTCTGAGCAACCAGCACTCTGGTATTCGGGATTTGACGGTCAGCAATGGCAGATTGGATATGCTGTGTACGATGGTGAAGAGTGGATTAGAAGTTCTGACATCACCGATCAATCTCGTCCAGTGATTGATGGACAAGGTCTCTTTCATGTCAGTGGTGTAAGAAGACCTGTTTTACATCAAGTCGACGAACAATATCGCCTTTATTATTCGGGTGAAATGGGGTCCCTCACCCGAGTTGGTGCCGCAACGGGAGTGCGATCTGATCGTCTAAGACCACTCTTGAAGACCCCTAAACGCTCTGACAGTCTCACTTTTGAAACTCAAAAGGGCGACAGTACCATTAATGCCATTCCGCTCGATACCAATACTGAAGAGGTTGCGGTGACGGGTGTTGGTCTGACTGCACTGTACCTCGACGAAGAGAGGGGCTTTCTTTTTGTGGCTTCTAAGCTTTTACCTTACATTATTGTGATTGATGTTCGAGATGATACCGACGATAGAGAAGACTTCGTAGATCGAAACTATTTGGACATTGAAAGCATCATTGGGATCCCAACCGCTTCAGGCGCGGATGGCTACAGACAACTGCTCACGCTCCCGGACAGCAACATCTTGTACGCACTCAATGATTCACCTGAGGCTGTGTGGCTGATTGATATTTCTACCCTCGAAGACAATGCGTATCCAGAGCTCATTCAAGAAACCCAAAGTGGCTATCTGCCAGCAACCTCTGGGGACGAACAAGAACAAGGTGCAAGCAGTCGAATGTTTATTGGGCCGGGTCAAATGCTTGTACACCCAAATGAAAAAATGATGTTTGTCAGCAATTTCAACGGCAATTCACTTTCAGTTTACGACTTAGAACTTGGTCCATATGGCACACTCATCGCTGAGTTGCCTCACATTGGTGAAAATCCATACGCCATGGCTTTTTCACCAGATTACAAACACATTGTGGTGGCAAATTACACTGGAAATGTCAACAATGACAACAACCTTTCCGAGTCAACCTTGGCCATTTTGGACATTGACCCAGAGTCTCCAACTTACTTGCAATTCTTGACTTGGATAATGAATCGATGATGGTCTTTCTTCTTGCATGCAACAACCTCATTGAATATCAATCAATGTTCGAAGGGCCTGAACACAGTACCGTTTTCTATCCGCCCCTCGAATCGCCCTTGGCGGAGCCAATCGCATTTGTCAGCAATCTTCACAGCGGGCAAATCTTACCGCTTGACCTCAAGCACGAGTCTCCTTTTTCAGACCAGTATGCGGCACCATTTCTTCGCCCCAGGGGAGTTGCGACTGGCGCTGCACGGCAGCTTGGACCCATTCACGCATATGCACCAAGCACGGACAGAATTCATCTATTTGCCATAGATTATCGATATGAGCAACTCATCATGGCGCCTTATCTTGAGGGGATGTTGCCAGAGCCTCAAGTCATAGCGCCTAGCCATACGGCTCCCAGTTTTCAAGACAACGACTCTTCAGGAGACAGCGTTTCAGTCAATTCAGTCACACTGCGTACGGGAAAAACAACAACTGAAACATGGACACTCAACTATTACAGTGGCCGCTGGAAAGGTGAAGGTTCTCGGTCAGGTAACCAAGAGGCAACAGGTGTTGACCGCTATAAGTCAGACAGAGGCGAAATAGAGCTTCAAATTAATGGAGAACCCACGGAAGGTGATCAGATTGTATTCCAAACAGATAGTGGAATTCAAGAGTGGGACCTCGGTGGAACACCGCTTCAAATGTCTAAATATGATGAGCATACGCTCCTGATCAATGTTTGGGACGACAACATAGAGCAATCTGCCATCATTGCATTTGACATGTTAAATCTTGAAGAACTCGGCCGTTGGTACGGACCTGCCGGTACACAACTTTACAGTATGACCGTTAATGGCGACACGGTCTACCTCGGCGCTTCTCGAACCCCAATGCTCATTCAGCTTGAAGTCAATGCACTTGATTTGTCTGATGCAACAGAACGGATCATCGAGGCGCCAAGCCCAATACAGTCCCTTGTTTATGTTGAAGATGAGGATTATGCACATCTGGCTGTGGCGGGAGCTGGTGATTCTCGTTTATACATGTTTGATGTTGCTGAGGATTCATGGCTCGATTTACATCCGTTCAGTGAATCGCTGGGAATTCCATTGTACTCCCCAATTGTTGGAATGTCACCAAGCAGAGAGCGGGTTCCGCTTCAAACCGTATCCCAATGGGGTGCAAGAGAAAGTGAGAAGGTGATTGTCATCACGACTTTTGAGGGGGGCATCATGATGGCTGACGCACGGTCGGGCTGTATGGCCACATTTAAATCCGGAGGCTATGCAGGTGCTTCTGATGATCCAAGCTCACAAACCATTGAGTTTGAGGACAGTGGTCCACTCTCTGATCCTGCCATGCTGTTGGATCCTGCAACTGGTGGAGCCATTACCACCCCTTGGTGTGGTGGTTTGCTGAGAGCTGAAACATGGACTGCTCGATATGATGGAATTGAAGGAAGTTTCGAAATAGAAGGCAGCAAATCGGGCGTGCAAAATAACCGCGCTTATCTCGATGAAAGATACATATCAGACGAGGGTGCCATTTCATTTTCAATTGTATCAGGTGCCTACCCTCCAACAGATGGAGACCGGTACATCTTTAGCACCAATTCAGGACAACTTCGAATTTCAGAAGTACTTACAGCCTCTGGTGGGACAGAATTTCTAGAACTTCCAGGGCCCCCTAAGGTCTTTGATTATTGGGCAGGGCCGAGAGGTGGAGGTTGGGACGAATACCGTCAACGGAGTTTTGCCTTGGTTCCCATCATTAATTCCAATATCGTTGTGCGTGTCCGTCTGGACAATTACAGTGTCGAAGCGGTATGGAATTAAAACTTCCTCGACTTAAACCACCAACTCACTCGATTAAAGAGACGATTCAGAGCGGCGTTTATTCCACCTGTTTTCAACATGACATAAATAAAAATGATTAGAGGAAGTGCTAGGACTTCAATCATACCAATGGCAGTGGGCTTTAGAACACCGAGTTCAAAGCAAGTGTACACAATAATGGGAAGACTAAATAGAGCAGCTGAAGACTCTTTTAAACTCAATGACAACGTCTTTTGATGTGCGCGTTGCTGGTCTTCTAAAGTCTGCTTAAACCGTCGTATCTCAGACCATTGTTCTTGATGCCGTCTCACTCGGCCAACGACACTTTCACCAGCGGATAACTCTTTTGACAAGGCTTTGAATAAAAAATCAGTTAGTGCCTCAGCTGAACGATGATCAGATGTCATAGCCATAAGGGCCAAAACGGTGGCCATGTCATGGTTCGTTCTATCCCAAATCAAGGTCCAACGGTCAAAAAAATGTTTTTGGCACAGGTCATCATCAGACAAACCATTTCTCATACTGAGTATAAACGATGATTTCTTGACGGCCTGTAGTCCATTCAACCACTCAGCTATTCCCTCAGGTGTCTCAGGCCAATTGGGGAGGTGAAGTGCGTTACGAACTGTTTTAGGCAGGACTGACAACTCAAGAAGAACTTGATTTTGCCACCGCAATTGAAAATCAAAATCCATCTCTAGTTGTTGAAAGAAATGCGCATTGAAAGGAGGCGAAGGCCAATTCAAGAGCAGCCCATAAACGGAAAGAATGCGTCCAAAACGAAGAAGCTGTTTAGCCGTCTGAGAGTCTTGTTCTTGTTCAGAGTGCGCAACAGATTCAATTAGTTGACGGCTTGACATTGGAATAACGGATGACATTTCATCGGCCAGCGCATCAAGTTTCTCCGCATTCATATCCGCCTCGTAGATCAGTAAAAAGACAGAGTCTGACATCAACTGCGCCCATTGCCGTTGTTCCCTTTTGTGAGAATTTAGACACTCAAGATACTGAGAATACAAAGCCACTGCATTATCGTTGGCTTCAAGAAGGCCAGCTGGACTCTCATCAAGAGACCACTGGTGAGAATCGCACCATGTTTGCCAAGCGCTTTGAGTGTTTCGTCTTGCATTTGAAGATCGTTTTAAGTCAGCTGCTAGACGGCATTGGGTTACCAGTTGGGTCCCCACCTTCAAGGGAAATGATTGTCCATTAATCGTAATATCTGAAGATGAAATTTGAATGGTGTTATTCAAATGGCGCTTCCATTTCGTTTCAACTGTTCAAAAGGAATCAAAGGCAATGATTTAAATCTGATGCTTGCTCTTCCACTCATCATAAGGCATGCCATACACCAGTTCTCGTGCTGACATTTTGTCCACTGCCACATTTCGCTCATTAAGTGATGCCTGTAGCCATTTGCTTAAGCA
>JAYYJC010000006.1:0-11148 GCA_036146655.1 Myxococcota bacterium
ATTTCGACAGAAACCCGCAAGATTCATCAGATCGATGTTCTGTACATCTGTTCGCTCCTGAAGATGAGCCACCAACTGCCGAAAAGCAGCCGCTTCAGCTTCAATCTGAGTGTGTGGGTCAATTGAGTTGGTTTCAGACATTATTTCTCCAGTCGAATGTTACACCACTTTACATGAGCCGGACGGTTAGAACGACTTTTGGCCAAACAGGTGGTCCAGGCAGCAGTGGCTTCAGTTGGATTATCAAGTAGGCGATGCGCCTCACCAATAAAAAAGAATGTGTCCACCGGAGTACGCTTACCCAACAAGGCGGTTTCCAATGCAGCGAGCGCTCTTTCGGGATGGCCAGCACGCAACCAAATTCCGCCGAGATCACGCCAATACTTTGATATGTCTTCAGGTATTTGAGATGAAAGTGTTTCAGCAAGAACTTGAAGATGCGGCGAAGGTGTGAGATTTTGACTGTCCATTTCAAGGTAATTTTGAGCGACACCTTCAAGATGAAGCAACTGCTCAAGTTCATCTTCCTTACACTTGTAATAACTTCGCACCCCAATCTGAATCACACGCTCAGAGGAGGATTGGCCAATTCGGCGGTAATAGAGTGGAAAGACTTGAGCATCTTCAGGACAACTGGTCCAAGCATGTTCACTCTTGCGACGAACCAAACGCTGTTGACCATGTATCATCAAAAATTCAGGTTCCTGGTAAGGGTTTGGATTGTACTCGCCTGCATCGTTGCCATCGGAATACCACAGTCCATCAAGGGGTTCTTGGTCACTTCGAAGCTTAGACTTGGCAATGTCAACCAACCGTGCATGCTCACCATGGAGTTCAAAGGCATTGAGTAAAGGAAGTGCGCTCTTAATGTTGAATGCCACGCACAATTCAGCAAGATACACCACAGAGTCGCTGTGCATGGACATGTCGATCAACTGCATTTTGATGGTCTGTTCATACGAAAGATCACTCCGCATCCGTGCAGATTGTAAGTAGCGCATCAAGCCCACGGCTGATGCCAAACGTACTTCAGAATGCGTATGCCTAAAACCGTTTATTAAAATCATTAGGGATTGCGGCAAGTCCAATGTAGCAATGATCAGCGCAACGGTGATATTGTCCTGTATCGAGATCTCCATCACCTTACTCAACCAATCCGCTCGTTCATCATCTGTCAGTTGTGCTCGCTTTGGTGGCATGCGATACCGTGACACAATGTCTGAAAAGGCATCTGCTGCCATTAACCTGATGGCTGGAGATTTATCTTGGGTCAGATGAGTTAACAAAAGGCTTAAATCGTCCAGTTCTCCTTCATTTTCAAGGTGCCGAATGGCTTCAGCCCGTTCGGGTATCAACTTCGAGTTGAGCAGTTCAATTATGGATGAAGGAGCAGACACGAAATAGGGTTCCTTACTGAGCTGTGTGAAGTCGGAATAGCGCTAGCCCGACATTGGGAAAAGAAATCAAGAGCTCTGGTTCGCCGTCGTTTCTACTATCCCATAGCCCAATCTGATGATCAAGACCGCTTAAAAATATTGTTTGATGAACTTTGGATGAGTCCTCGTGTAGAACGGCAGCAGGAAGTTGTCCGTGTTTGGGCCGATATAAAAAAGTGTGTTTTGTACTGGTTGAAGATCCCAATGTCATCTGCGAATAGAGCGTATTGGTCAGCTGCCCATCTGCTTGAATCAAGGTCGCCGCTTCAGGACGTGCCTGCAACTGTTGCATTTGATTGCGATTTAGTCGATATAAATGACCGTCACTTAATGCCCACACCCCTCCATCCGTCTTTTCAATGTCCAACCAGTGACCTTCGAAACGATGCACCAATTCCCCATTATGGTCAAGGACAAGAATGGAGTCATTGGTATGAACATACAGTAAATTGTCGACGAGCTGCAATTCCAAAATCGGAGACTGTGTTGACTGAAACCACTGAGTCTGTGCCTTATTATTGTACGCTCTGATTAAATAACCGCCACGGTCAGCCACCATGGGCCCTTCATTTAAAGTAGAACCATGGACAATTATCTTATTGGGGTGATGGTGTTTAGAGGGCACCGACTCGAATTGGTCAGAAAACTCATCGAGTAAAATGGGCAGATGTTGGTTTCGCGAAACCCACACATTATTCCCAGACAGGCTCATTGACCGCAGGTCTGGAATGGAGATAAAACCGTCAAGCACAAAATCTGTGTCCATAAGGCTGTAGGCCAAAGGGAACTGCAAGGGTTTGGGATCCTTAAGTTGTGATTCGAGTGCGACTGAAAGTTCATCCATTGCAGTGGGTGAATAGCCTTTGCGTTGATAAACCAGTTGTCCATTTGAATTAAGTACTCGAATGGCTGGAATCCCAGTCACTTGAAATGCTTGGTTGAGACGAGGTTCATGAGCGACTGCAAAGGGAAGTTTCCAATCCGAAACCATAGCGTCGACCTTATCACGGTCACGCAATCGATCCGTACTCACAGCGATAAATCGTACATTTTGATCTTGGTACTTCTGTGACAACTCTACAAATTCAGGCATTTCTTTTCGACAAGGTCCACACCATGTTGCCCAAAGGTTCACCACTGTAAATGATTGACTGTCCCACTGCCAAGGTTCTTCATTGAGCAATCGAATCTCTGGCAAACTTGGAGACGGCAATGGAACCGTCCACTCTATTTCTGACTCATACGGTGCCATCCCAATGTCTGCCATCAAGGCACCATCCCAATGATAGTCTAGAGAAGCCTGTCGCATATTTTCAGTGACATCTACCGGCAAACCTTCACTCGTTTGGATGGCCTTTTCCCCTAGATTTTTCTGTGTTCTCCACTCAAGGTAGGGCCAACCGTTATGGTGGCTTGGTTGGCCTTCTTCATCCAAGTTAACAACCATTGTCGTGTCTTGAAGATGATGAACCAGATTGAATTCAGGAAATCGATATTGAAGGGCGTCCAATTCTGCCAGTGATGGCACATGTCGAGCCAGGGCTTGGAGTTCACCTTCAGACCATGTCTCCAATGTGGAATGTTGAACCAGCATAGACCAAAAACTTAACTTTGATTGGTGGGTTTCGAAAGCGTTTGCGGAGTCATCAAACCACTGCATCCGATCTGCAGAAGCAGCCGTGATGAAAGATTGAACCTTTAATTGTGTGGGACTGATTCGAGGTCCATTTGAGGCAAGGCCTCTGATTAAGTCAACCGTTCTGGAATTTGCTGCAAATGGGGAATGTACAGTCAGAGTGATTTGCGTATAAGTCGGACCAATTAGTCGATTATGGTCTCCATCAAAGATGGGTTCACCATTAACCTCAAGCAAACGATCACCGGGCTTAAGGCCAGCGGTATCTGCGGACATGCCTTCAACCACATCTGTTACGAGCATCCAATTGTCAACCCGTTTAAAATATACACCAATCTTCCCATTGTCAGGATGAGAAACAGGTGACTTGGGCTTTGCACATGCAAAAAAAATGAGAACTGAAAGAAACATGAATAAAATACACCCACGATGAGACTTACAAATACGATATTGTATTTCCAAGAATTAAACAACGAGGAGCACTAAGATGTGGCTATTCAGTATTGTGGGTTGTGGTGAAGAAATCCGTGAGGCATATGAAGCAGAAAAGGCAACCGTACTTGTCAGTGCTGAACAGCCGACGGATGATGGTTGGGGAGAAGACATCAACTTACGGATTGGTTACGAACAGTTGAATAAACTGGCCACCACACTGATTGAAGACTCTTTATCTGGTGCAAAAATCGAGAAGTCAGTTTTGGGACAATCTCTGATTTTAAGACCAAATGCAGAAATACGGTCACTTAGACTCAAAGATGCCCCACAAAAGAAGGCGCATGTGGCACGGTTCAACTTGGCTCTTGGCGGTGAGCTCAGGTGGAAAACAAACAGCCTCAATGGAACGATACCCTATTCGATTGAATTGAAAGGAACTTTGGCACTTCCCTCAGACAATCAATCCATTCGCGTTAAGATCAATGATGTTGAAAATATCAAGGTCAAACTAGACGGAAATCTCCCGCTTAACATCACTCCACTATTAAAGTCTTGGTTGAAAGAAAGCCTACTAAATATACCGGTCATGGAACTCTATACACTTGACAATGAGATCCCGATTCTGGCCATGAGGGTCAAAACAGAGGCCACTTCAATCAATGTCGAATTACGCTCAAATGTCAACCACACCATAGAAATGCCTCAACTCTCGCCCCTCACAACGGATTGGGACATATGCGTATCTGACAAGACTTTGTTGGGGCTTATCCGTAGAGAAGCTTTTGCCACAGGGGTTGTTTCAAATGGTGTAGCAGTGGACCCCAAGTCACTTCAATTTAACGAAGATACATTTAGACTCACTGTGCGTCTCTGGAAAATTGAAGGATTTGGAGGTTCTTGGTGGCGAGATTATGAAGCCGCTGGTCCTGTAGAATACAATGATGCGAGAGGCAAAATTAGACTCAAAGCAACAGATGTAAAGGAAGGAAAAAAATCAGAAGGTGCCGGTATTGCCGACCCCATCGCACTACTCGGAGAGGGTTTTATTCTATCAGCCATAGAAGAGAATCTCACGATTGCCCTTCCCCAAAAGTCTGTATTTAAAATCGGTGACAATAGACTGATACCCACCGTTAAATCCATTAAGTCTATGCCCAAATATACACAAATCTCTGGACAAATCGTCTTGAAAGAAGGATTGCAAAAGCGCTAATTTTGGGCTAAGTTGGGGCAGCATTTTCGAATCCCGAAAGGAGTCAAGGCCATGTTCGCAAACCGAGTACGAGATATTTTAAAAGACGGAGAACCAGAGACCAAGGTCAATATCTCTGGTTGGGTCATGACCATAAGAGAATTCCCAGAGTTTGCATTTATTGAATTAAATGATGGTTCTTCCCTCAAGGGACTTCAAATTGTGGCCGACAAAAATATCCAAAGCTATTCTGTTGTTCAGTCTCTCGGTACGGGGGCCTCTTTATCGGTCGAAGGACTTCTCAAAACCTCTAAGGGCAAAGGGCAACGCATTGAACTACACGCTGAGACCTTGGTATTACTTGGAGGTACTGCTGAGGATTACCCGCTGCAAAAGAAAAGACATTCACCAGAATTCTTGAGAGGCATTGCACATTTGCGACCTCGAACAAAAGTCATAGGGGCATCAATGCGCGTTCGTTCTGCGTGTGCACAAGCCATTCACGACTTTTACAGAAAGCACGGCTTCTACTATGTCCACACCCCGATAATAACTGCGAGTGACTGCGAAGGTGCTGGGGAGATGTTTCAGGTCACCACACTCAACCTTGACTCAATTCCGAAAACCAAGGCAGGTGAAGTGGATTATGAACGAGATTTTTTTGCTCGTCAATCCTATCTGACCGTCTCTGGACAACTCTCAGCAGAGAATCTCGCATGTGGCCTGGGCCGCGTATATACTTTTGGACCAACATTCAGAGCAGAACCGTCCAATACCACTCGCCATATTTCAGAGTTTTGGATGATCGAACCAGAGATGGCATTTGCTGATCTCAATACAGACGCAGACTTGGCCGAAGCATTCTTGCAAAGTGTCATTGGTGATGTCTTGGAGCGTTGTGAAGATGACATCGCATTCTTTGAGTCAATTCGAAAATTCAAATCCCCATTTGTTGACATGACAGGGGGTGCGTTGATTGAAAATCTCATCAAAGTTTCCCAAACGCCATTTGTGCGGATGAGCTACACTGAAGCTGTTAGGCGTTTAGAAGCCTCGGGGCGTTCATTTCAATACCCAGTCGAATGGGGAGCAGCCCTTCAAACAGAGCATGAGCGTTATTTGTCTGAAGAACTTCTGAAGGCTCCAGTTATTGTGACAGATTATCCAGCGTCATTTAAAGCGTTTTACATGTATCTCAATGATGATCAAAAAACCGTAAGAGCCATGGATGTTTTGGTTCCTCGAGTAGGTGAAATTATCGGTGGTTCGCAAAGGGAAGACCGATACGATGTGCTTGTGGAACGAATCAAACACCATGGCCTAGACCCCAAAGATTATTGGTGGTATTTGGATCTTCGTAAGTATGGAACAGTACCACACGCCGGATTTGGACTTGGTTTTGAACGGCTGGTGATGTACCTGACCGGTCTTAAGAACATTCGAGATGTGACTTCTTTTCCAAGAACACCAAAACACGCCGAGTTCTAAGACACATTAGGCCGACTATTATCAACCAAACCGACGAACGATGGCTGGAGGCACTGTTGCATCCTCGCTCATCTACTTTTGAATTATTAGAAGGGACGGGCGGAGGGTCTTTGGTGGTAAAATTAAAGAATTGTGATTCGGTCAATGCCATGCCATCAAAATACTCAATCCCTGCATCAACAGAAATGGTGTAATCCGAATTGGCCCTAAAGTCTGCGATGGGAAACAAATGAACCACATGAGAGTTCATCCCGTAATAAACATCAATGACAAGTGGGACATAAGTACCGTCACTGTGTTGAATGGAAAATGATTCCTCTGAAACTGTATCGATGTTGAGGCCTCTAGCAAATACAATGCTGATCCGTGACTCAATACTGTCTGCGTCAAGCGGATGTGAATAATCAGTCTCGCTTGGAAAAACCCGAATCACATCCGTTGATTGTTCCATTTCATTAAGCCGCTCCCAAAGCAACATCCAATATTCGGCCACCAACTCAGCTTCTACAGGTGGTGCACCTGAAATAACCTCGGACAATAAGTTTGTGTTTGCCCATGGGAATTGGGGTTCATACAAATCGACAAGCTCATCTGTCTGTCCAGCTGAACCCACCCATGTCACCGCAGTTCGAACGAGATTTTGGCCATTTTCAAGTGTACTAATGTCTACCAAGTGTCCTTGTTCCTCAAACAAAGAGACAAATGGATCGTCAGGAATCCAGGACTCTGGTACGGGTTGAGGGCCAGTCAAGGAGGAGAAGATTACATCTGTAGCCGTATCCATTGAAAGGGACCAGTCAGCAGATGAATCGTAAACCCATGCCCTTGTCATATACATCGAATCAAATGTTTGGTCTGCCAATCCATGAGATGTCATTCCAAGCAAGAAGGCAACATGTTGACTGGCTTCGTTCGTCAAGGGAAAGTCATAGTTGGACTTAATCCACTCTAAATAGGCCATTTGGAACGGCTCCCAGTGTGCCATTTCGCCGTAATTGTCCCCTTGAGGATAGCCTCCATCCGGAAACATCGTCCCATTTCTCCAATATAATTCGAGATTTGGATCGGTTAATAAAGACTTCAATTCACCATCCGGAAGCAGGGATATGGCATGTGCAGAAATCCAGCAATGTGTGGTCAAGCCGTTGGCAAAGAGCAGCGAAGACAACAACAAAATACACATAAATAACCTTTACCTGTCAATGTTTCGTACTTGTAACAGACGATTTATATTAAGGGCTTATAACAGTATACACCGCCATCAAATCTGGAGTCATTGATATGAATTCGCCTGCCGCTCTTATCGCCTCATTGTTTACAATCGGATGTTCAGCCAAACAACCAATGCCATCATTTGTGAAATCGTATTCTTTGACGGATGAGGCTCGTATTCAGTTGGTGGGTCAATATGTGTCTACTCAAACACCCAATGTTGAACTGAGGATTTGTGAGGCAAACGGCACCAAGCAAAAAGTCCTTTACATTGAACACAACCAAATGGGCAATCTACATCAAATGGTTGTGAAAATGGACTCGATAAAATACGACCACACTGGTCACAGAAGCATCTCCTTGACCGGCCACAGAATCAAAAACCCAAAAAACTTTGAAGGCCTCTGTACCACAGGTACTGAAGGCATCATTGAGGATGAGGACTTGATTACAAATACATGTACCGGTAAATTGCGATGGAATGGATATGGATTTGATGGATTTTGGGGCAAAGCATGCGGACCATTTTCAGATGAACTCATCAGAGTAAATACGAATGTATTGACAGTATTTTCAAATGACTGGCGAGACATGCCAGAACAGGCAACCACATCGACATTTTAATCCATCTTTGATCATAGTTATCATGGTGAGTATCAGAAGGGCTCATTTATTGTTTCCCAACTGTCAATCCCCGAGAGCACAAGAACAGATAATCTACTCAAGTATAGATTTTACAGGTGAACGCCACAATGAACTTCCTTTTCCTATTTTTCGCATGCAGTGATAAAACCTCAGACACGGCTTCTTCAATCGGAGACAATATTTCTGAATTTGAAGTAATGGACGAGTTTACAAAACAACTGGTTGGCACTTTTGATTCTGCTGAACAAGCCGCCAACAATCCAAGTTACTATGCCGTTCAATTAAAGGCATGTGCCGTTCAGTCACCTGAGATTGGTGAGGCAGTTCTTTATGTTGAACAAGCGCTCGTAGACACCCCAAATTCACCCTACCGCCAACGGCTTTACCTCTTGGAGCAAGTTGATGGGACAACGGTCCAATCTTCCATCTTCGAGTTGACCGCCCCCAGTAATGCCATTGGGCTTTGTGACGAAGACTCTGTTGGTACTTTTGCCGCATCAGATGCCATATTGAAAGCAGGGTGCGAGGTAATGTTAAGCTGGGATGGTGAAGGTTTTGTGGGCCAAACCGAAGCAGTCAGTTGTCCAAGTGATCTGAATGGTTCAAGCTATGCCACCAGTGAAGTATTGACCAGGCCAGATCGAATTGAGTCTTGGGATCGAGGTTGGTTTGACAACGGTTCTCAAGCGTGGGGAGCTACCGCAGGCGCCTATATTTTTTTGAGAAGAGAATAACGCTACTGATCGCCCAACCCAATGATCATATTCACCTTAATCGGAATTGAAGACCTCAATTTACAGTGTGACATGTTAGTTTGTTACGCATGAAGTTGGTCATAGCCGAAAAGCCTTCCGTGGCTCGCGATTTAGCCAAAGCCCTTGGTGTGAGCAGTAAAAAAAGAACCCACTTTGAAGGGGCTGGACTCCGTATTACTTGGTGTTTTGGACACATGTGCGAACTTGCAGAGCCAGTTCAGTACAATCCAGATTGGAAGAAGTGGCGATTAGAGCTCCTTCCAATGGTTCCAGAAAAGTTTGACATCAATGTCCGTAAGGACACAAAAGAACATTGGGAAGCCATAGCCAAGCTCATTCGGGCAAACGATGTCACTGAAATCGTCAATGCCTGTGATGCTGGCCGTGAAGGAGAACTCATCTTCCGGTATGTCATTCAAAGCGCCGGAGAAGAAAAACCCACCAGCAGGCTTTGGGTTTCTTCGATGACCACTGAAGCCATACAACACGCATGGGACAATCTTCAGCCCGGAAGCAGCTATGACCGTTTGGCTGACGCTGCTCGCTGTCGATCAGAATCTGATTGGCTTGTGGGTTTAAATGCTACCCGCGCCATGACCTGCATGGTTCAAAAGACCACACGGACAAAACCGTTGTCCATCGGCCGAGTACAAACCCCAACCCTTGCCATGATCGTGAGCCGTGACATTGAGATTTCAAACTTTGTTTCCGAAGACTTTTGGCGTGTAGACGGTCTCTTTTCGCCCAGCCCAGAACAAGATCAGCAGCACTTAAATTCGGAAAATCCCCCACCAAACAATACCGATGACAACACTAACCCACAGCCAAATACATGGACAGCGAGGTGGTTTAGGCAAGACAAAATTTCTGCCATTAAGGACCAAAGCAATGGAAAAGAATTAGCGCCAGAAGTGTCAAAGGCAGAACGCCTGTCAAGTGAAGCAGATGCAAAACTGATTGCAGCAGCCTGCCAAGGAAAAAAAGGGACGCTTGTCGAGGCCACACATAAAGAGGTTACCGAAAAGACACCTCTCCTCTATGATCTCAACGCCCTTCAACAAAAGGCCAATCAGCGCTTTGGTTTTTCAGCCCAAAAAACCCTCGATCTTGCGCAAGCACTCTACGAAACCCATAAAATCATTACCTATCCCAGAACGGATGGTCGTTATCTATTGCCTGACCAAATGACAACCATCCCCCCCATACTCGAACAACTTAAAGACATCGCACCCTATCGCACGCACATTGAGCAGTTTCTCGATGAACCACTGAGAAGTGGCAAGAGGATATTTAATGCGAAAGAAGTCGGCGACCATCACGCCATTATTCCCACTGGTAAATCACCAATGAAATGCCATCTTAATGCCGATGAGAAGCGAATCTTTGATCTCGTAGCAAGGCGGTTATTGGCTGTTTTTTCACCAGACGCCAAGTTTTCCGCTTCGAAACTCGTTGTGTCTGTCGAAACTGATGATGCTCCACTTCCAAGTGGCATCGTATCTCCACTGACCTTCCAAGCAAAGGGAAAAGTCTGCCTCAATCGGGGATGGCAGTTAATTGATCCGCCACCACCCAAAAAAGAACGAGAACTGCCCCAGTTGACCAAAGGGCAAACGGTCTTCAATCATGAAACGAGTGTTCACAAAGGTCAGACTCGACCTCCGAAAAACTTTAATGAGGCCAGTTTACTGGGTGCAATGGAAAGTGCTGGCAAGGAGCTTAAAGATTCTGAAATGAAAAGAGCCATGCGCTCTGCGGGTCTCGGTACGCCGGCTACCCGTGCTTCCATTATCGAAACCTTGCTGAATCGGAACTTTATTGAACGCAAAAAACGACACATTAAGGCCACAGAACTTGGTGTGAGTTTGATACAAGCCATCACAGTTGATGAACTTAAGTCTGCAGAACTGACTGGCCGTTGGGAAGCAAGACTCAATGCCATCGCTGAAGGACAGGACACCAGAGCAGAGTTTATGAAAGATGTGAGTCAACATGTACACCACATCATCGAAACCATCAAAAGCAGCACCCCACCAAATGTCCCAGCCTTGGCAGAAGATTTCACTGAAGAAGAATTGGGCGTCTGTCCCAAATGTGCGACCCCCGTTCGAATGAGAGGTCCAGTTTTCACTTGTGACACCGGTCGAAGCTGTGAATTCGTGATTTTCAACACCATTGCATCTCGAAAAATCTCAAAACGCATGGTCAAACAGTTGCTTACCAAAGGCCACACCAGTCATGTAAAAGGATTCAAATCCAAAAAATCTGGAAACACATTTGAGGCCAGTCTTCGATTAAACTCGGACGGAAAGGTGGTTTTTGATTTTTCACAATCCCCGTCCAAAAGCA
>JAYYJC010000007.1:0-10953 GCA_036146655.1 Myxococcota bacterium
AAGCCTGCAAAGTACTCCGTAAGTTGGGCTACAGAGTGGTTCTGCTTAATTCAAACCCAGCAACCATCATGACCGATCCAGATGTTGCAGACGCTACTTACATTGAGCCCATCACACTTGAGTTTGCAGAGCAGGTCATTCAAGTCGAACAACCTGATGCTGTTTTACCAACAGTCGGTGGCCAAACCGCCCTCAATCTTGCAATGGAACTTGCAAGAGCTGGAATCCTCGACAAATACAATGTGGAACTTATTTGTGCTCGGCCAGAAGCCATTGACATTGCTGAAGATCGTCAGCGCTTTAAGGAATGTATGATTGAACACGGCTTGCCGGTGGCTCCATCAGGCATTGCCCATAGCCTCTCAGAAGCCATGGCTTTACTCGAAAAAGTAGGTCTGCCAGCCATCATTCGTCCCTCATTTACACTTGGTGGTCATGGTGGTGGTGTGGCATACAACAGAGATGAATTTCATCAAATTGTCAGTCAGGGCTTGAGCTTATCGCCCATCAGCCAAATCTTAGTTGAAAAGTCAGCTCTCGGTTGGAAAGAGTTTGAACTTGAGGTCATGCGAGACCTTTCAGACAATGTCATTGTCATTTGTACCATCGAAAATGTGGATCCAATGGGTGTTCACACTGGCGATTCGATCACAGTCGCACCTGCGCAAACGCTCACCGACCGTGAATATCAGGATTTGAGAGACATGGCTCTTAAAGTCATTCGTGCCGTTGGTGTTGAAACAGGGGGTTCCAACATTCAGTTTGCTGTCAATCCTGAAAATGGCGATTCATTTATAATTGAAATGAATCCGAGAGTATCTCGATCATCTGCTCTTGCCTCCAAGGCCACAGGATTTCCCATTGCGAAGATTGCAGCACAGCTTGCGGTTGGGCTCCGACTAGACGAAATAAAGAATGACATTACTCTAAAAACACCTGCTTGTTTTGAACCTGCTCTCGATTATGTTGTGGTTAAAATCCCAAGATGGAACTTTGAAAAATTCAAAGGGGTTAGCACAACATTGGGCACACAAATGAAGTCTGTAGGCGAGGTCATGAGCCTAGGCGGTACCTTCAAAGAGGCCTTTTTAAAGGCCGCTCAATCACTAGAAGGCGGTTTCAAATCGGCAGCACATCTCAGTGACCACGATTTACGAGAACATATTTCCATCCCCACACCAAACAGACTGCCTGCAGTATTTGAAGCCCTCAGACGCGGTTGGGACATTGGCGCCATTCACGAGCGAAATCAAATCGATCCTTGGTTTTTGAAGCAGATGGCTGAAATTGTGGGCGCTGAAAAACAACTTGCACAAGAAGACCTTTCAGCGTTGTCACCCATAAAGGCCAAACACTACAAAAGCATTGGACTTTCTGATGAGAAGATGGCCGAAATACTGAATACTGATGTGGAATCATTGGTGGCCTACCGATCTAAAGAAGGGGTCGTTCCTGTCTATAAAAGAGTAGATACCTGCGCAGCTGAGTTTGTCAGCCATACCCCGTATCTGTATTCGAGCTATGCCGATGAAGATGAAGCCGGTGACTCCCAAACCGAGCGAATAATCGTGCTCGGCAACGGCCCAAATCGAATTGGACAGGGGCTGGAATTTGATTACTGTTGCTGTCATGCTGCAATGGCTGTTCGAGAAGCAGGCTACACCGCTGTGATGATCAACTGTAATCCAGAAACAGTCTCGACCGATTACGATACCTCAGACAAACTTTATTTTGAACCCATCACCCACGAACATGTTTCAGAGGTAATTCGCCGCGAAAACCCAAAAGGGGTGGTGCTGCAATTTGGTGGTCAAACCCCATTAAAGCTCTCACATAAATTGACCAACATCCTCGGAACAACAGCCGACACCATTGATTGGTGTGAAGATCGGGAACGGTTCAATGCACTGATGACCGAGCTCGGTGTCAAACAACCCAAGGGTGCACTGGTTCGGAGCCGTGAAGAAGCCATCAATGCATCAAAGCGCATTGGTTTTCCTCTTCTCGTGCGTCCATCCTATGTTCTTGGCGGACGGGGCATGCAAATCTGCTTCAGCGCAGATGACTTTCAACTGGCACTAGATGAAGCACTTACCGTTTCAGATGAGCACCCATTGCTTATGGACGCATTTCTTGAACGGGCAATTGAATACGATGTCGATGCATTGTGCGACGGTACCGAAGTATATGTGGCTGGCATCATGGAACACATCGAAGAGGCTGGTGTTCATTCAGGTGACTCATCCTGTGTATTGCCACCCGTTTTCCTGTCGGAAGATATTGAAGCAAGGATGCGACAGATAACAACCGAAATCGGCATCAAATTAGGTGTGGTCGGATTAATGAACATTCAATTTGCGGTTCAAAATGAGACTTTGTACATCATCGAGGTCAACCCTCGTGCTTCACGAACCGTACCGTATGTATCAAAAGCCACTGGGCTCCCCCTTGCAAAGTTGGCCACCCGCTTGGCACTCGGGGCTCAGCTCAAAGATTTGAAGCCATCACCACAAAACAGATCGGGGGTCTACTACATCAAGACGCCCGTGTTCCCTTGGATGCGATTTGACATTCAAGACATCACACTCGGTCCTGAAATGCGCAGCACAGGTGAAGTCATGGGTGTCGGCCGCTCATTTGGTGAAGCTTATGCCAAAGCGCTCATCGCTGCTGGCCAAAAAATTCCAAACAGTGGTGGTATATTCTTGTCTATTCGAAACGAAGATAAGTCGACCATTCCTGAAATTGCTGGTCCATTGTACAGCATGGGTTTTAAACTGTATGCAACCAGTGGAACTTACAATGCCATCACAGCATTGGGTATTCCCTGTCAACGGGTCAATAAAGTCAAAGAAGGGCGTCCGGACATTGTAGACCATGTTCGAAATGGACAAATTCAGCTTATGATCAATACCCCTCTTGGAAAAAAGTCGCTCCACGACGAAGCGGCCATGAGATTGGCTGGCCTTAAGTTTGGTATCCCATGCATCACAACGATCCGTGCTGCAACTGCGGTTGTATCTGCCATACGAGCAATACGGGCAGATGAACTCCGGGTTGTTAAACTTCAAGGACTGAGACAATCATTGTCTTCTCAATAAGAGAAATTATGCTAGAGTGAACATGGCACTTTTGGAGTACACATGTTCTGGATTAAGGCCGTTATGGCTGGATTGATTGTGGCAGTGGCGGCGACCCTTTCAGAACGCTCACCTCGACTTGGAGCTCTTGTCGTTGCATTGCCAATCATATCAATTCTCACCATGACCATCATGTGGGCAGAGAGCAACAGCATAGAAAAAATTGCAGTTCATTCGGAAAGCACTTTTTGGCTGGTCCTTCCCTCTTTGCCAATGTTTTTAATTTTACCTTGGCTCCTGAGAACAGGATGGACTTACTGGACGGCTCTTGGGCTATGCCTCTTTGGAACCGCATCGTTGTATTTGCTCATGCGACAACTTCTTGGCGGATTACCCTAGGGCAACCGGATTGATTGCTGCGACACCAATCGTCCGTTGAGTTCAACCAATGAAAATAACAGCAAACCATCTTGAATTTCAATTCGACCAAAGTTTGGGGCACCGGTAAAATCACCAATCCGCAACGGTTCTTGGTCGTCCGCACCGTCAAATGGTGCATTGAGTGAACTGGTGGTGAGTTCCCACAAATCTGGAAACCGTTGGTCATGGTATATGGCTCCAAGGTGACGATCACCAGAAACCACAAGACTCGGTCCTGCAGCTTGAAGCAGTGTCATCAACCGTTTTTTTTCAAGCGGAAAAGTCCCCCATCGTTCATAGATGTGTGAATCGGACAGCAGCTGAATGGACGACAAAACAATTCGAAGGTCAGCGGGGACGCGAAGTGCAGCCTCAAGCCACTCCCATTGTGTGTCGCCAAGCATGGTTTTCTCAATAGAATGGTCTTGCCCATAAGGAGCTGAGTTGGCCTTTTCAAGCGCAGGGAGAGAAGATCGAAAATAACGGGTGTCAAGGACAATCAATTGAATATTCTTATTCTCAGCGAAGAGCATTTGACTGTGGTAAATCCCAGCACGGTCCCATCGCGGGTCGGACTTTGGAACAGCCCAAAAGGACAGAAACTCAGCCTGCGACTCGACTGCAAACTCAAGCTCATGACCAGCATCATTCAGCCCATAATCATGGTCATCCCAAGTCGGAATTATTTTTATGGTTTCAAGAAACTTTTGAAACTCAGAATGCCCAGCCTGAATAGAATAGGCCGTTTTCAGTTGTTCCAAGCTGGTTTCAAAAACGGGACCATCCGCTGTCACAATTCGTTTGTCTGCATAGACATTGTCCCCAAGCGCAAGATAATATTGTGCCCGTTCTTGAGACAAATATTTCCAATGCGTTTGATCTTTCAACTGATGGTTACAGGAACCCGCAATGAGTTTGAGGCTTTGGGTAGAAATATTTGATTGAACACCTGTTTTTGGAGCGCAAGACAAAAACAACGCTACAATAAGGCTAGCCATTCAACCATGCCGCCCATTCAGCGTGGTTGGTCGGATCTACGCCTGTGGCTTTGGCTTCTTGCTGAAGAAATGTCTGCAACCGCTCTAAGTACACAGAATCCATCAAAGGCGGATAATTAAGGATGTTTTTTTGAAGCACAGAATAAGCAAGTTTCAACTCATCGATCGGCCAATAAATAAAGCTGCTGTCTGACTCATCTTCAAACTTATCAGCCCGCCACAATGCAATCAAAGTGGAATCAAACTCAACGGGAAGGCCATTGCCTATTCGTCCCCAAAGATAATAGGCGTCCTCATCTGACCATTGAAACTCAATGGTGACCTCCTCTTCATTGGCCAGCGCAACCCACAATCCAACATCAACAGACCACCACTCAATGGAGTCAGGCTCATCTTGTACCACTTCATGCTCTGCGTAATTATCAGTAAGCATCCCCATAAAGCCTTCATACACGGTCTCATCTAAGTTTCTGATTAATCCAGTCACATCATCCAATAAGAAAGGCTGAAGCGTCTTCCGATACCGCTCAAGTTCAGACACATCGGAAAATAAATCACTGATGCTGAGACCTTCACTGGTCTCGTCTTCTAAAACCCCCTCTTCATTATGTTCATAATCGGGGCCGTTATCGTCTTCTGACACTTGGGTATCAATCGAGTTTCGCATCTCATTCATTTGAGACAAAATGGTTTCACTAAGCGCCTTTACGGCTTCTTCACTTGGAGGAGGTGGATTATTTTTATCGCTCATGGTACCCTCAGCTATTCACTCACAATGATACCCTAACACGCCCACCACCCCGTTGGCCTTAAGAAAATCCCGTGTCCAATAAATGTTTTCAGTTGCTGGTCCCTCTGCTTGTCATTGCCATCACAGCATTTGTACCCATACTCCCTGCGCTGGTTTCTGGCGGATTTCCAACCGATCCGTATTCTGAACTGCCTGTCAAGTTGTGGGCGTATGACACATTCTCTGACAGTGGGCACTGGCTCGGTGGACCAATGCCGACCATCGGCTTTCCAACGGGTGGACCACTCAATAACCCCGATGTGTTTGGCAGCATGTGGATGCATATCGGACGATTTTTGCCTCAGTCGACAGCCTATGGACTCATGATTGGGTGTATTCAATGTCTCAACATGTTCAGCATCTTCGTTCTTGCAAAATCATGGACAAAAGAAGCTATTTCTGCCATGGCTGCTGCACTTTACTTTGGATTTTGTGCTGCCATTCAGGGCTATGTGATTGGCGGAGCCATCACCGATATGCTTCACATCTGGCCCTATCCCATGGCCATATGGTCTGGCATGAATGCTTTTCGGCTTTCTCATTTGCGGTGGGGGGTCTTGGCTGGAATATTTTTTGGATTGGGGTTTGTGACTTGCCCTTACAACGCCGTCTTATTTTCAACAGTTGCACTTCCGTTGGCATGGTCCCTGCACCAAGAACGGGTCGTTTTTAATTCGCAGGGCCTCAAAGTTGCAGCCGTCCTTGGACTATCATCCTTATTCATCATTGGCTTGTATGCATTAAAACTTCAGGAGGTCATGTCGGCTGCGAGCTCTCAAATGTCATCCGAACTGGTACAGAGTACCCGTCACAAATGGCCATTTTTTGGTCTCAGTCCAGACCACCCAGACCGCTATGTCGCCAGTCTCAGCGATTACATGACAACTGGAAAATCAAATCTCATTATTCGAGATTCGGGAGCTCGGTTTTATCGGTCATATACGCTGGGAATGCTGGGTATTGGAATTGCCATTGTTGGTTTTTTAAAAAACAGATCCTGGCTATGGACAAGCATATTAGCCATGGGTATTTTGCTGTCTATTGGCCCTTTCTTGAGTTTGACATCCAACCACTTCATTTCAGCCCCAAGCAATCCCATATACTTGGCTTTCTATTATGTCTGGCCTGGTACACAGATGATACTCGAACCCTTTCGCTATCAACTGGTGGCGACTCTGGGACTCTGCATGTTGATCGCTGGTGGCATTTCAGTCCTGAAGAATAAAACACTCCAATTGGCATTGGTGATTGGTCTTCCGATCGAAATGGGTTTATTTTCAACGGCGCCATTCCCACAACCAGTCAGTACTTTTCAAACCGAAGAGGTTTACAACCAACTCCCTGATTCACTTAACGGGGGAATCATTGAACTGCCTTACCACCACAAAAAATCTCGGCTCTTCGTTCGGCAGCACTTCTTAAACCAGTTGTCTCATGACCAACCCATTGTCAATGAAGTGGCTGGATTTCTACCCGCAATATTTTTTGAAAATGCATTCCTTGCCCGACTGATGACTCACGATGCACCGTATCCTGTTCCAACTGGCCGTAAAGAGACAGCAGTCAGTGGCGCCAATCAACTGTACGAAGACGGATTTCGGTCCCTCATTCTTACGCCATCAGAACTAATTGATGCGCAAGCCGCACAGCAAATGCGGACTCAAATTGAGGCGGTACTGGGTGCACCAATTCTTCAAGACGACGGACGAATCATTTATGCTTTTCAACCTTCAAATACGGATTGAATGCCTTGGGTCCACGAATGGGCTGACTGCCATTTCCTTTGATTAAAGTGCTTGGCCATTCCCAAGTGGTCAAAGAAACTTCAGACCGCTTCGTCCAGTTGTGTGTATCCCAGATCAAGACTGATTGGTGACGGTGAACAGGTGACCCGAATAAAACGGTTAGACCTTCCCTTAATCCTCGGAGCATGGGTGCAAGGGGCTTCGAAAACAGGGACGGGTCCAACACAATGTAGCGGAGGTTCAATGTCTTTAGATGTTCGAGCTCATCGGCATTGAATCGAATTCGGTTCTGTAATGGGTTGTGCTCATAACTTTGAAGATCACTCAAAAAAACATGCCCGTCGATTTGAGCATCCCACAGTTCTGGACGAACCCGGTCCACCCATTGAGCATGTCCATTAAGCATCGGACGCTGGTGATACAATTGGAAATACAGCGGAGCCTGAGACACACTGATCTCAGGGCTCAGGGGAAGTTGTATAACACCACCCTCTGGTAAAAAGTCCAGTTCAGCATACGGCATCGGAACGCCAGACAAGGGTGTGGTGACGGTTTCAAGTGGCTGTCCTTGAGCCATATGGGTGAATGGCACCAGTAATGCAAGACAGACCATGACGATGGTTTTACCCCGAAGTTGATTGTGAACCATAAAAGCCCGAACCCCATGAGCGGCCAATAAAGAAACAGCCAATCCGAAAACCAAGACATGCCTGGCAGGCCACCAGAAACGCTTTAAAGGCGTTGCTAGCCCATACACCATTTCGAACATGGGGGTGTTGGTCCCCATACTAAGAAGGCCAAAGATGAAGGCAATTCCAATTAAACTGAGCGTCAAAGGTGATCTGCCTTCTCGAAACCCCAACGCTACAGCCAGTCCACATCCGATCCAGCATAGTACCGATTGGCCACCCAAACCAGGCCCAAAAAATGTCATCGGGAAAATCTCCATTCCAGACTGGACCGCTTCTGGACTTGGAAAAATAACTTCTTGAGTCCCTGGTATTGCAGCCCAATTGTGAGCAAATAGAACAGCAATGGGAGAGATGCAAAGCACACTGACCCCAGCAGCGATTGCAATGCCTGACCAAGGCGTAATCTGTTTCAATACTCCCATGGACAGCGCCACCCATAGGGCAATCAGTACGAAGAACCACGCATAATACCAATACATGACAGCTGTAAGACTCACACACACCCCTGTCAAAATGGCGACAGAAAGGTTATTTTTTTGAAACAGATGCATCAACCCAGCCCAGCTTAAACAGAGCCATAGGATGTCCACTTGAGAAAATCGCCCAGCGGACAACTCATGCCCCAGATACGGCATGCAGAGCACAAGTGAAATCGGGAAAAGCGCTGCCCAACGGCGAATTTGGAAGCCTTGGCAAAGCCAGTAGAAAGCCATGGCGATGCCACCCCACAAGACTGAAAAACCGATTGGCACACCGGTTGGCCAACCCAATACCCAGAGAAATGGGGCCATCCAGAACCCGACGGATCCATTTCCAGCGAGCCACGGCTTATCTCCAACAGGCACATAATACAGGTCATTATGAAGGATGGACTCGCCGGATGCCATCTGCGTTGAGATCCAAACCAACAACCAATGATTTGATAAGGAATCAGGATGATCCCATCCGCCCAACAACACACTGTCAGGATGAAGGATGGCGCTCCCAAAACGAAGAAAGGAAATCGCCACACCGAGACAAAAGGAAATGAGAATTGGCCAACGGTGGCTCATGGATGTGCTATGGTTAAAGGGTTGTTCAGTCGATAACCGATTTAAGTTCAATTGTCTGTGTAAGGAGACCATTGCCAATGTGGATGCTCGTTCCCCTTTTGAGTTGTCAAGGCAAGGCTGAATTAGAGACGACAGAAGACACTGGTACCTCTGGTGGTTTCACCCCCACAATCCCGACCTCAAGGTGTGGCGAAACCGCCTATTCGTGGCTGCCTACAGACCGCATGGGTGATTTAATTGAGATAGAAGATGTCGACGAACTCAGTTTGCCAAAGGAAACCATCAATCTTCTGTTGGAGCAACTGGGTGTCGGTGGTCTTGCGCCAGTTCCGTATGATGTCAAAACCTACCGTGTGCGCTATCTAACCCAAAATAGGGGTTCAGAAATCGAGGCCACAGGGTTTGTCACACTTCCTGAAGGGAGAGAGACAGCTGCCCCGCCACTGTTGTGGACTCACCCCACCACCGGATTTACGGACAGTTGTGCCCCTACGGCTCAAGGGCTTGAAGGGGCTGGATTTCCCATACTATGGGCGGCACTTGGATATGCTGTAGCAGCACCCGATTACATCGGTATGGCGGGATGGGGTGAGCCATCAGGGATGTTACATCCGTATATTGTCGCGGAACCCACGGCCGTCGCCTCATTGGATTCAATTAGAGCCATGGTCAATCTGATAGAACAACGAGAACCGGAACTCAGCCTCGCACAAGACAAAGCGATTTTTTGGGGTGCGTCCGAAGGGGGGTATGCTGCATTGATTTCAGATCGCTATCGGCCCCACTATTTACCCGACTTTCAGACCGTGGCCACCGTTGCGGCTATTCCAGCGACCAATCTACAAGAACTGGCAAGGCTCTCCATGGAAGAACTGCATGACAGTACATTCGCATTGCTGGCAGTGATGATGACACAAGCCGAATGGTATGGGGGTTCTGTGACATTGAGTGATGCTGCAATACCAGCGTTCGCTGAACAAATGGAGCCGCTTCTCCAGCAGTGTGAAGATTTTGGGGCTGCCGATGGCATCACGGGTGTGGAAGAAGTTTATCAAGCAGAGTTCATTGAAGCCGCACTCGACAGCGATTGGGACGCATTGATGCCATGGGGATGCTACTTTGAAGAAAACTCGATTACACTGTCCCAAATCCCCATCGAAAACCCAGGTACTACACTGATCATTACAGCTGAAAATGACGACTTGGCTTTGCCTGAACCCGTTAAGTCAGACATCTTGACCCTTTGCAGTGCCGGCTATGACATTGAACACCGTGAATGTGCAGACGCCAATCATGTGGCCGGAGCGAGAGATACATTAGAAGCGCAACTTGAATGGATAGCCGCACGAGTTGCTGGAGAGCCAATGTCAGAAACCTGCGTTGTTCAACCCCCCGTACCTTGCGAGTAGACCGTTGATGAGCACACCCCTACAACGGCTTTATTTCAGTGGAAAACAAAACTTGGGCCCGCTCACTGTCGGACCATCATTAAAAGTGGTGCTCACAAACTCACCGGTACCACAAAATCCACAGTTGGCAGTGATTGGCCCAATGGCCTTTTCCATCAGCTCTAAAATCAAATCCCCGACGGAACCATTATCTGGGGGAAGGTAACGATCACTCTTTGAAGCCAACTTGAGGGCCTCGGAAGTGTACAAGCGGCTCATGATGGTGTCTTCTAACAATTCTGGACAACGGGTTGTCAAAACCACCCAATTCCGCTGCACAAACTTGAGGCCTTCAAGCAACTGTAACCAGCTCATGGCCAAACTTTCATTCCATACGGTCGTTTCATAAACAGACCTCGTCATGACGAGGACTTCTCCCGTTGGATGTGACTTTAATAAGTCAAAGAGAAAACCACGCCACTCCTTGGCAGACAATTTC
The DNA here is from genome assembly GCA_036146655.1 of Myxococcota bacterium. Classification (GTDB taxonomy): domain Bacteria; phylum Myxococcota_A; class UBA796; order UBA796; family UBA796; genus JAYYJC01. Next base: position 10,665 of record JAYYJC010000007.1, read on the forward strand.
GAAACCACAAGACTGCGATTATTCAGCAGGTGCAATAACTCCTCATTGGTCATGCGGTGCAATCCAGATCGGAGAAGACCAAGCCCGCTCCTGAACCTGCCGAGGCGGCAAATCTCCGCAGCATGCATGCCGAGGTGTCTCAGAACACGAAATGGCAGAACAACGAAGCGCAGTCCAACGGTGTGTGGGAACTTCTAAAACACGTGAATAATAAGCCACCCACTTTAACGGATCATAATCAGGGTCTTGCCATCGAATGCACATATCTGACTCATGCGTATCGCTGTGT
>JAYYJC010000008.1:0-10000 GCA_036146655.1 Myxococcota bacterium
CAAAAAAAGTCCAACGAAGAGAAACCAAAGGGCCGACAACAAATACGACGGATAATGCTCTTCTCGCTGAACAAACTCTTCAAACTCTGCGGTACTCGGCTCCAAAGTATCAATCTCTTGATAGACCTGTAACAATGCTGAAGTGCTTTCTGCACGAAAGTATTGACCACCCGTGATTGTCGCAACACGCTCCAGTGTCCGCTCATCTAGATCGGACCGAACGCCTTGAAAAAGTCCGAAAATGCCTCCCCTTCCTTCCGTACCTATCCCAATGGTATAGATTTTGATCCCAAGTTGAGCGGCCGCTTCTGCTGAAATCACAGGCTCTATTCCTGTATTGCTTTGCCCGTCAGTCAGAACAATCATGATCTTAGTGGGTGCTTCTAACTCTTTGAGACGCTGTGCAGCAACAGCAATACCATCTCCAACAGCAGTGGCACTTTTACCCGCCAAACCTATGTCAATTTGAGCTAAGAATTGCTGCATGCCATCATGATCAAGCGTAAGTGGAGTCTGCGTAAAAGCTTCTTCACCAAAAACAACGATACCAATCCGGTCATTGGGACGGGCGTCCACAAACTCAGAAAGCACCTGCTTTGTTACAGCCATTCTCGACACTGCTCGCCCCTGTATGTCGTAGTCTCGAGTTTCCATAGAGCCTGAAGAGTCGACCACGAGCATAATGTCAAGCCCCTCTTGTTCTAGAACCCGTTCGTTGTGTTCCACGACAGGACGAGCCAATGCAAGTGTCATCAATACGCCAGCCAAACTGTAAATCAATGACGGAAGCCAAGCAAAACGAAGGCGCCAGGTTTTCTTTACAGATCGACCACCCAAACTGGGAAAAGCCATGCTGGGCTGGGTTTTCAGCCAAGGTAAAATGAGCACCAATGGAAGGGCAAGAAACCAAAGTGGGTTTAACCAAGTCATGATGGATCCAGCGGTGCTACAACGGCACGGTCAAAACGGGCTTCTTGTGTTTTCCACCAGGCTTCACCACCACCAGCTCGACCAAACTTGAAAGAGTCCAAAGCCAACAGCAATTGTGCAATTTCTGTGGCCTGCACAAGCGATGGCCGTGGAACGAGGAGCCATTCTTGCAATTCATTGGGAGACATGGTCATGACCATGGGTTCATTGCACATGTCTGCAATAAATTGCCGCACGATTTTTGACATCTCAACGGTTTTGCTGTGCTCGTCAAGGATCTGAGCCAACATGCGCTCGTAACGCAGCCGTGCCGTTTCGACGGGATCTTCTTGAGGTTTCTGATGTAAAACCCATCGAGAAATCCCGATTCCCAGTCCAACCAGTACACACATTCCACCTATGATGGTCCAAACCCATGACCAAGAGCTGGTCACATCAGGTTCAGGCGGTGGTGCCAACTCAGCGAGTTCGGAGACGGGACCTTGAGTGGCTACATCGACAAATATTGGATCAGCTGTCAGTTCTTCGCCATCACTGGCTTGTACAGAACCAGGGTAGATGACATAACTGCCAGGTGGGGCACTCAAGGCATAAACCCAGCGGTCTTGTACTCCAGAACCAAGCGCCGCTTGAACAGGTCCAGAAATAATTGATATTGTCATCCCCGATGCGCGAGGGGGTACAACAGGCAACAACTCAACCTCGGAAGGATGTGCGACGGCCACGGAAAGTGTAATGACCTCTCCCTCGGCCACTTTTGAGGCATCAACCTGTGCGGAAAGCTCAAGTCCAACTTGCTGAGTCTGAACATTTGGCACCGATGGATCAGCACAAGCCAGTAACAACAGCAAAATCATCGAGCACGCAATTGACGAAAGTGAGACAGTAAGACAGAGATTATGTCTGATTGGGTGGATACTGCACATGCCTGTACCCCCAAGCGCTGGAGAACCTGAACTCGTTTTTCAATGCTTCTCTCGCCACTTAGCTGACTGACATCCACCAATGTACTCCCACCACTCTCAGCATCTCGGAGATGGAACAGGCCTTTTTGAGGTAGATTTTCTTCGAGGGGATCATGGACAACAAAAGCATGGACGCTGTGCTTTAGAGCAAGTGCCCGCAATGACTGAAGTTCTGATTCTGGGATTAAAAAGTCAGATACAAAAACCAGAGTCATCCGACCTCTGAGGCCCAGCTGCAAGTGCTGTACGGCCTCTTGGAATGAGGTTCCCTTTCCTTCTGTTGAAATATCGAATGCCGACTGAATGACCCGCCAGACATGTCCTCGGCCTTTTTTGGGAGGAATAAACTGCTCAATGCCTTCTGCAAAACGCAGCAATCCCACTCGGTCCCCACTGCGAATGGCTGCATAGGCAAGTGCACCACTTATCCGAGCTTGTTGCCTTCTCTTATCCACCCCTTTTGAACCAAAACGCATCGATGCAGACACATCACAGACAAGCATCAAACACAGTTCACGTTCCTCTCTAAACTCCTTAATATGAGGGCTTCCGGCACGAGCAGTCACATTCCAATCGATGCGCCGAACATCATCACCTGGTACATAAGCTCGGACATCTTCAAACTCCATTCCGTTGCCTCGAAATGCAGAGCGATATTCACCAGAAAAAGGCGCATCCACTTGTCGGCTAAGGCGCAGCTGGAGCCGTCTTATATGCTGTAGATCTTCAGGCGTGAGCATAATCTAAGGAGAATGCACCCGTTGTAGGATTTGAAGAATGATGTCATCTACTGTGACGCCTTCTGCTTCGGCCTCAAAAGTGGGTAGAATGCGGTGGCGAAGCACATCAAATACGATGGATTTTATGTCATCTGGCATCACGAAATCTCGACCCTCAAGAAGTGCATGTGCCTTTGAAGCAACCACTAGGGCAAGACTGGCACGAGGAGATGCTCCAAAATCAACCCACTTGGCAAAGACACCACTTGACTTGTCTCGGCTGGTACGGACAAGATCAACAATGTAATCTAATATAATGCCGTCAATTCGAATTTTTGTCATGACATCTCGGCACAACTGAAGCTGTGCAACCGTTGCAACCGGTTTGATTTTCGACAGTGAAGCCGTATGCTCAAGAAGGGCACGCTCGGTTTCTCGACTGGGATAATCAACATGCACCTTCAATAAAAATCGGTCCGCTTGGGCTTCAGGAAGTGGATAGGTTCCCTCTTGCTCCACTGGGTTTTGAGTGGCCAATACGAGGAATGGCTTTGGAAGAGAGAAACTATCCGTTCCAATGGTCACTTGTCGCTCCTGCATGGCTTCGAGGAGCGCAGACTGTACCTTGGGAGGTGCACGGTTAATTTCATCAGCAAGAACGATGCTCGAGAAGATTGGGCCCTGTCTGGTAGAGAATTCCCCTGTTTTAGGATTGTAAATCTCAGTGCCGATCAAATCAGCAGGGAGTAAATCTGGGGTAAACTGTATCCTCGAAAAGGGCAACGATAATGCCTTTGCAAGGGATCGTACCGTTAATGTTTTCGCAAGTCCGGGGGCCCCTTCCAATAAAATATGCCCATCAGCAAGAAGACCAATCAACAAGCGATTAATCATGTTCTCTTGACCTACCACAACTTGATGAACGCTGCGCTTAAGATTGGACAAGACCTCTGTTGTGGCGGCCCAATCTGATGGTGAAACTTGAGACAGTGAGTCGTTGCTCATGGCCAAATCCTAACCTTAAAATTTATCCCAAAGACTCTGAAAGAAGCCTCGCTCGTTAACATCATCTTGGTGAAGTTCTGCAAGCTTTCGTACGAGTGCTTCTTCTGCAGGTGTCATTTCTGTGGGAACACCCACAATGACTTGTACATATTGATTACCACGGCCACGGCGGGATCCAAGATGGGGAGCGCCTTTACCTCGAAGCGTAAAGACCTTCCCAGGTTGCGTACCTGCTGGAATCTCCAGATCAGCGTCCTCATCGACAGTGGGGACCTTCACCTTGGCACCTAGGCAAGCCTGTGGATAAGTAATGGGAATGGTACATGTGATGTGCTCTCCTTCTCGTTGAAAAAAGTCATGGTCACGCACCCGGAGGATCACCTTCAAATCACCAGGTGATGCACCCGACTCCCCATCGTTGCCTTTTCCTGAAAGCCGCAAGGCCACACCTGTATCAACTCCAGGAGGCACTGAAATCTTCACATCGTTCTTACGACGAACTCGACCTTCTCCCTTACAATCTTTGCATGGCTTTACAATTATTTTTCCCTTTCCTTTACACTTTGGACAGGGCTGTCGAATCTGAAAGAACATCTGTTGCATTGACACATTTCCAGTTCCATTACACATGTCACATGTGACCGGCTTTGAGCCAGGTGCCGCACCAGTACCATCACAGGTAGAACAGTGTTCTTTCCGAGGTATACTTATGGACTTTTCACACCCATGTACGGCTTGCAAAAAGTCTATATCGACAGTCACCTGAAGGTCTTCCCCACGTCGACGCTGCTGACGGCCGCCACCGCCACCGCCTCCGCCACGCCCGAACCCAAAAAAATCACCGAAGATATCTCCGAATTGACTAAAGATTTCATCGGTGGACTGGAAGCCACCAAAACCACCACCGCCTTGTCCTAATCCCGCATGACCATATTGATCGTAGCGAGCTTTTTTTTCTTCATCTGACAGAACGGCATAGGCTTCTGAAACTTCCTTAAATTTGGCTTCTGCTTCTGCATTGTCTGGATTTCTATCAGGGTGAAATTTCATGGCCAACTTGCGATAGGACTTTTTAATATCGCCTTTGCTGGCACCCTTGGATAAGCCGAGTACTTCGTAGTAATCTCTTTTTTCTGACATGATGTTTACTCAAAAAAGATTAGAGGAAAAAAGATGTGGGGCAGTGCATCGCACTGCCCCGATGAATTTTAAACTTACTAGTCTAAGTCAGTGTAATCGACATCGATGACATCGTCATCTTGACCAGATGGCTCCTGAGCTTCAGCTGAACCTTGTTGCGCTTGAGCTGCTTGAGCCATTTGGTTGACCTCATTGGCAACCTTCATTAGTTCATCAGACGCAGCCTTCATGGCATCGGGATCATCAGAGTCTTTGGCTTCCTGCGCACTGGAAAGTGCATCTTCAAGTTTCTGAACCACCTCTTCAGGAAGCTTGTCTTTATTTTCGTTGAGCATTTTGTCGATGCTGTAGATTTGGCTGTCTAGGTTGTTTCGAGCATCAATGACTTCACGCTTACGCTTGTCTTCTTCTGCATTCGCTTCAGCTTCTTGAACCATGCGGTCGATATCGGTATCCGATAAACCAGAAGATGATGTAATGGTAATATCTTGCTCTTGACCAGTCTTTTTATCGGTCGCAGTAACCTTCAAAATACCATTTGCATCGATGTCAAATGCCACTTCGATTTGCGGCATTCCACGAGGTGCACGCTCAATACCTTCAAGACGGAATGATCCGAGCAAGCGGTTGTCACGAGCAAACTGTCGTTCACCTTGGTAAACCTGAATATCCACTGCGCTTTGGTTGTCTTCGGCGGTCGAGAAGATTTGAGACTGCTTGGCAGGAATGGTTGTATTTCGAGCAATCAAAACAGTATTCACACCTCCCATTGTCTCGATACCAAGTGAGAGCGGAGTGACATCAAGTAGTAAGATGTCTTTGACATCTCCTCGAAGTACTCCACCCTGGACAGCAGCGCCCATAGCAACAACTTCGTCTGGATTCACGGAGCGGTTGGGCTCACGCTTGAATAAAGCCTTGACTTTATCTTGAACGAGTGGGATACGAGTTGAACCACCTACAAGAATGACTTCATTGATATCATTGGCACTTAAGCCTGCATCTTTTAGAGCCTTTCGGCAGGGTTCAAGCGTATTTTCAATGAGCGGTGTAATCATCTGCTCAAATTGAGAACGGGTCAAAGTCCGAACCAAGTGATGGGGTCCACGATCGTCCATATCGAGGTATGGAATGTTGATTTCCGTATTGGGTGCACTTGAAAGCTCAATTTTCGCTTTCTCAGCAGATTCTTTTAATCGCTGTAGCACCATTTTTTTCTTGGTCGCATCAATGCCTGTGTCTTTCTTGAATTCTTCAAGCATCCAACGAATCAAGACTTCATCAACATTGTCGCCACCCAAGTGGGTATCACCATTGGTAGAGAGTACTTCTACCAACCCCTCATCAACTTCGAGAATAGAGATATCAAATGTTCCGCCACCAAAGTCATAAACCGCAATCTTGCGCTCCCCTTTTTTATCAAGACCGTAAGCCAATGCTGCTGCTGTGGGCTCGTTAATAATCCGATGAACTTCAAGACCTGCAATTCGGCCAGCATCTTTCGTAGCCTGACGCTGTGCATCATTGAAGTAAGCTGGAACTGTAATGACTGCATCGGTGACTTCTTCACCCAAATAATTTTCAGCTGCTCTTTTCAGCTTTTGGAGGATCATGGCTGAAATCTCTGGAGGAGAAAACTTATCATCATTGATCTTTACCCGAGGGACTCCATCGCTAGAACGAAGCACTTCGTATGGCATTAATTCAGCCTCAGCCTTCACCTCATCGTACCGAGAACCCATGAATCGTTTGATCGAATAAATGGTGTTGGTTGGATTTGTCATGGCCTGTCTTTTTGCAACAGTACCGACGAGACGATCACTGTCTTTGAACGCAACCACTGACGGAGTGGTGCGTGCACCTTCTTCGTTGACAATCACAACAGGGTTGTCACCATCCATGACAGCGACACAAGAATTTGTGGTACCCAAATCGATTCCGATGACTTTTCCTTGAATATTACTCATGTTAAAACTCCTAATTAGAGCATATGTAAGATTAAACCTATGTTTTTGAGGATGATGGTTATTTTCCTCAAGCTTTTGCGACCCCTATCTAATCCCCTCAACTGCAATGACAAGTGCCAAGATGTATTTTCTGCATTGATTAAAGATGTGGACATTTACAAAAGGACAGTAAAGCAATGAGCCCCAAATATAGGATGACTAGTCTCTGTCAATGAGATTCGGACAAAATTAGCAGAACGCTGTCAAAATAAAGTATTTATATTTTTAAATAATCAAGGTTCTACTGTAATACACACAACTGGTATAAAATTTGCAGGTATGTCAGCTACGCTTGTTTGGATTTTAACTTTTGTCATCCCCACCCCACCCCAAACAAGCCAAGGTGATCACACTCATGTGATCACCTTTAATAATTTTTGCTTCTCATTCGTTGACAGGTCGTTATAGGTGCTTACCAATTCGTCCTTTCAAGACCCGGTTGTGGGTCTTTTTTTCATCAGTCAAATTGTAAAAGTTACTATCAAACCTAAGTTATGGAGAAGATATGAGTATTCCTTCTGGCTTTAAGCCCCTCAATGACAATGTCTTAATACGCCGTGTTGAAGCAGAAAATAAAACTGCGGGTGGCATTTTTCTACCTGAATCTGCTCAAGAAAAACCACAAATTGCCATCGTTGAAGCAGCAAACAGCGTACGAATTGATGACGATGGAAATGAAGTCGCTGTTTCAGTCACTGCAGGAGACCATGTATTGTTTGGAAAGTACTCAGGTCAAACCGTTACATTTGACGGCCAAGAATTCCTGATCATCAAGGAAAGCGACCTGCTCGCTGTCGTCAAAGACTGAAAATCACTATCAAATAAACAAATACTTTTTAAGTTCTATAGGAGAATATTATGCCTGCAAAAGACATCCGTTTCCGCGATACCGCATGGTCAGAAATCAGCGAAGGCGTAGGAACACTTGCCAAAGCCGTCAAAACCACACTTGGACCTTGTGGTCGAAATGTCATGATTAACAAAAGCTTTGGCGCCCCACTCGTCACCAAAGATGGTGTCAGCGTCGCCAAAGAAATTGAATTAAGCGGCAAGTTTCAAAACATTGGTGCCCAAATGGTCAAAACCGTTGCATCTGAAACAGCAGACATTGCTGGCGATGGAACCACCACAGCCACTGTGCTCGCCGAAGCCATTTTCAATAACGGCGTCAAACTTGTGACAAGCGGTGCAGACCCAATGAAACTCAAAGAAGGGATTCAAAAGGCTGTCTCAACAGTCACCACTGAACTTAATGAACTCTCTCAAAAGGTCAATGTGACCGGCGGCTTTTCAGGTGATGACATATCTGAAAGCATTGTGGCACAAATCGGTACGATTTCTGCTAATGGTGACAGAGAAATTGGACAAGTTTTGGCTGAAGTCATCTACAAGTTGAATGAAAATAACGACGGCGATGCCTCACCAGGTGTCATTACGATTGAAGAAGGAAATACCTTCCGAATTGAAAAAGAAATCGTTGTGGGAATGGAACTTGATCGTGGCTATGTATCCCCTTACTTCGCCAACAATCAAAGTACACTCGAAGCCGAGTTTGGTGGTGATGACGAAGATGACTTCTGTTACATCCTCGTTCACGAAAAGAAACTCTCTTCTGCTGCTGATCTATTGCCCATCATCGAGCTCGTAAACGAGAAGAAGAAAGGGTTGCTTATTATTGCAGAAGACATCGATGGAGATGCTCGCCAGTTTCTTGTATTGAACGCCATGCAAGGCGGACTGAAAGTCTGCGCCATCAAAGCTCCAGGCTTTGGTGATCGACGCAAAGCAATGCTCGAAGACATTGCTGTCTCAACAGGTGGAACAGCCATCATGGAAGGCAGTGGAGTTGAACTTAAAAGCCTCAGCTTGAAAGAACTGGGCCGCGCAAGCAAGGTGGTTGTCAACAAAGATAAGACTCGAATTGTCGGTGGTTTTGGTGAGGGCCGTGACATCTTCAAAAGAATCAGATCCATCAACCGTCAAATTGAGTCTTCAAACTCAGAGTATGACAAGGAAAAGCTCCGTGAAAGAGCCGCAAAACTTGGTGGCGGCGTCGCTGTTGTTCGAGTAGGCGCACCTACAGAGGTCGAACTCAAAGAAAAGAAAGCCCGTCTTGAAGACGCATTGTCATCGACACAAGCAGCCCTTGCAGAAGGGGTATTGCCTGGTGGCGGTGTGGCACTCATTCGTTCTCTAGATGCACTTGCAAACCTCAAGAAAGAACTGAGCGAAGATCCATACAACACAGACATCGCATTGGGTGTCGGAATCATTGAAAGTGCAATCCAAGAACCACTGCGTACCATTGCGGGTAATGCTGGTAAAGACGGCAGTGTTGTATTGCACAAAGTCCGAACCAATGGCGACAGCAACTTCGGTTATAATGCTGCGACCGACACCTACGGAAACATGTTTGAACTTCAAGTTCTCGACCCTGCGAAGGTGGTTCGAACCTCCCTCGAAAAGGCTTCTTCTGTTGCAGCCACATTGCTGACCACAGAAGCCGTAATTGTCAATAAGCCCGAACCCAAAATGGCGCCTGGAGCAGGCGGCGACATGGGTGGCATGGGTGGCATGGGTGGCATGGGCGGCATGGGAATGTAGTCCCCATTCGGATAAAATGTTATGTGAAGCCTGTCTATATGCATAGACAGGCTTCTATTGTTTTAGGTGTTTTCGAATGATTCTGTATTGCCTCATTATGTTTTTGGCCTGTGGGCCAAAGCCCAATCTCACTCCTGAAGAGGCCGAAAAGCAAGGGCGTACACTCTTTATGGAACACATCGCTGCCATCGGGGGAATGACAACCCTTCAAAATCATCAATCAATCCGCACCGAAGGGACCATACAGTACATTGGCGATCCCATCGCTCATTCTTTTCTTGAAATAAAGGTTCGACCAAATCACTTTTACCGCCGCCTTCGAATTCATGAAAAAGGAGTCTTTGAGCGAGGATTTAATGGAGACAAAGCGTGGAGCTTGACACCCCAAAGCGGACCATTGATATCATCCAAAAGACAAAGTAAACTGGTCGAACGGGAAGCAGATTTTGATGATTTGATTAATCATCAGCTGTGGTACCCAGAATTAATAGACATCGGCGAAGAAATATATGGTGATCGACCATGCCACGCCCTTCAAACCAAAAATCATTTGGGTGATCCAGAAACACTCTACTTTGACCGTGAGCACAAATGGTTGCTTGGCAGGGTCATCTCAGTCAACGCCCTTGAA
>JAYYJC010000009.1:0-10415 GCA_036146655.1 Myxococcota bacterium
CAGAGCCCTCTTGTCAATTCGGCTGAACACAACGCCTTGTTGCGATTTCAAATCGCCAGTCCAGCTCTTTTAGAAGCGCGCTCACTGAATACAAGAGTGGACACAAAGTTTCTGATGGCTCGTAATCGACTGCCAGCACTGCTTGACACACTTTCGAACTGCACTCAATTGGTTCAAACCAAAATTCAAGATGAGCCCAACTACCATACTGAATATTGGGATACACAAGAGCACCATCTCCTCCGAGCCCACTTGAGAGGCCAAAGGCCAAGGTTCAAAGTTAGAATTCGAAAATACCAAGATCGACAGCTGCAATATTTAGAGATTAAAACAGCAACGCCCCAACACCGAACGCTCAAAGTGCGTCAACCGCTTTCGTATTCTCAAAAACTTTCGGAAGAAGAACTTCGAAGCCAAGAACTGGTGGTGCAAAATGAGCAGATTCAAAGACTTCAGCTTAAGCCAACACTCATCACCACCTTTCAACGGTTCACCCTGCTTGGCGTCAGTGACAGGGCCCGCATGACGGTAGACATTCGACCACAATTTAAAAGTCAATCACAGCATGAATCACTTGAACAACTTGTCATCATCGAACTCAAACAAGAGCGGGCACAGCCGAGAAGCACACTGATGACCATTTTAAGAGAAGCGAGAATAGATCGGATGTCTTTTAGCAAATACTGTACTGCTAGTGCATTGTTGTTTCCAGAACTTTCAATGCCTGCTTATCGGGCAAAAATAAGACAAATCAGAAGGAGGCTCCATGTCTGAAATCCTAGGATTACATCCAGAATTTGTCGTCGCTGATAACTTGTTCAGACTGCTTGGCCGAATGTTTTTGGACCTGATTTTTACCCTTCTCGTCGTCTTTGGGGTTTATGTACGCCGATACAGCAAGAATCACTATGTCTTCACCTACATTATCTTCAACATCATCACATTTACACTCTGTTTTTTACTCCGCCAAGTCCCGATTGAGCTTGGATTTGCGCTCGGTCTCTTCGCTGTTTTTGGCATTCTTCGCTATCGAACAGAAGCCATACACACCAGAGACCTCACCTACTTATTCGTTGTTATCGGTCTCGGAATACTAAATGCCGTTGCCAGCCAAGGCATCTCTCTCTCCGAACTCTTAACCGTGAATCTGAGCATTGTTATTTTGACAGCTGTTCTCGAACTCAACCCCAAATCACAAGATAAAAAACAGCTTCCAATGACCTACGACAATATGGAAATCCTCAAGCAAAATGACCCAGAGAGTCTCATTAAAGATTTGAAGGAAAGAACGGGTCTCCCAGTGATCAATGTCCACATACAACGGATTGATCTTCTAAAGGATACCGCTGACATTGTGGTGGACTATCAAGTCAAGAAAGGCGAGCAATGATCTTCATTTTGTTCAGTGCATTTGCACAAGCATCTGATACACGGCTGTGGTTGTCAAGCGGGTTGAACATTGAACCTTCGAAAAAAATGGATGTCAAACTTACGCAGCATGTTCGTTTTGAAGACAATGCTTCTAGCCTCGATACCATTATTCCGGAGCTTGAATTCGAGTATGACCCTAAAAAGTGGGCTGAAATTGGCGGCGGATATCGATACATTGGAAAATGGAACAAGGAACAAGAATATGACCCTGCGCATCGATTACAAGGTGACCTTGGTTTTAAAAAAGAATTCACAAAATGGGAACCTGCTTATCGATTTCGACTTCAGCGAAGTTGGGAACAAGACAAGACACTGAAAATCAAAACCAGACGGCGCCATCGATACAAACTCACACACGATACCACCAAACATCTCGACCTAAGCATTGCAGGCCAAACTTTTAGAGACCCAAGCCTCCATGTTTCTCATGCCACGCTGCGACTGACGGCAGGTGCCAGGTTCAAAATCAAAAAAGATCACAAACTCAGCCTTGCATATAACAGAGAGGCACCTCTAAGCCGGCTTGAAACCACCGATCAACACATCATTCGGCTTGGGTACACCTACGACATAAAAACAAAGTCCAAGAAGGGCAAATAATTATTGTCTCCGCTATTCAAACACCTCGTGGTAAAGTGGATTTAAGAACATTTTCAGTGAGATTTCAGGATGCGGTATATTTTTGGATTGGCCCTTGTGATGGGCTGCAGTGATAAAAATGTCAGAACCTTTAACGACAACCCAGAAGTTAGTATTACCTCGCACCAAAACGGCGATGTTGTCAACGAAGGGTATGTGATTGAATTCAGGGCAGCGCTCACTGACAGCAACCACGATACCAATGAACTTGAGGCCGCATGGTATGTCAATGGCAACGAAGTCTGTCCCTTTTTACCCCCCGATGGCAATGGCGACAGCACTTGCGCCACCACACTTAGTGAGCCAGAGACCGGTGTTCGAGTAGAGGTTCGAGACCCACAGAATGCAGTCGGAAAAGATGTCATCAGTTTGACAGTCACTCAAACAGATCCACCTGTGGCGGAAATCATCGGACCTGACAGCGACGACATCTTGTACTCGGATCTGCTCATCACCTTTGAGGGACTGGTCTCAGACGCTGAAGACAATCCGGAAGACCTTAGCGTCGCATGGGAATCAAACCTAGATGGGGTTCTCGACCTTGAGGGCGCCCCAGACCAAAATGGAGTGCTAACAGCTTTTGGCCAGTTGAGCGAAGGGCAGCACGGACTCACACTCACCGTCACTGATTTGACGGGAAAAATTGGCACAGATTCAGTCACGGTTACCGTTGGGCCACCGAATACAGCTCCAAATTGTGCCATCCAGAGTCCCAGTGACCAAAGTGTCTTTTTGTTGGGAGACACAGTCACCTTCACTGCAGAAAGCAGCGATGTGGACATTCCTGCCGACCTTCTGAGTGTCCGTTGGGTTTCTGACAAAGACGGTGAAATCGGTAACTCTACCCCAAACAGTGATGGCACAATCACATTTCCATATGCACAACTCAGTGCAAATACACATGTCATCTCAATGACGGTTCAAGATGAACTTGAAGCCACTTGCACCGATTCGGTCGTACTAACCATTGGTACCCCACCGACAGTCACCATCTCAAGTCCAACCGGCGGACAACGGTTCAATGACGGCGATGGAATCACTTTTACGGCTGAAGTTTCAGACGCAGAAGATCCCGAAACAGACTTAATCTTGAGCTGGGAAAGCAGCATTGACGGTGTATTTTCAACGAACGGCGCAGACTCAAATGGTCTCTCCACCTTTAACGACACCACTCGAACGGTGGGCAATCATACCCTAACGCTCAGCGTGACCGACTCAGCAGGGCTCGAAGCCACAGCCGTCGAAACATTCATTGTAAATGGCATACCAAGTGCCCCTTTTGTCAACATTGCTCCTGTTCCAGCCAACACCAATGATTCACTCACAGCCACTGCAAGTGGTTCAATCGATGTCGAAAATGACCCCATTACCTACAGCATCGAATGGTTTCAAAACGGCAACCCAACCACTTTTACGGGATCAGTATTGCCGGACTCGGCAACACTAAAAGGCGAGACATGGACGGCAAGGGCGACTCCCAACGACGGCTATGTTGACGGTCCTTTTGGGGAGGGCAGCATCACCATTCAAAACAGCCCACCCACAATTAGTGGCCTCAGCATTAGCCCCAGTATCGGAATTACCAACACCACTACATTGGTTTGCTCTGCAACGGTCACAGATGCGGATGTGTCTGACACACCAAGCGAAAGCTACAGCTGGAGCATCAACGGAAATCCAGCTGGCACAGGCACAAGCATTACACTTGACAACAGTCTCGCCACCCCAGGCGATACCATCACTTGTCAACTGTCTGTTGACGACCTTGATGGAGGAGTCACCACAGATTCGACCAGTGTAACGGTCGACAATACAGCACCTGTCGTCAATGATGTCACCATTACCCCAGACAGCGGTGTAACACCAACGGAAACAGTGACCTGTGTGGTCACCTGTTCAGATGCAGACGGAGATCCCACCACCGACACCTTTGTGTGGACCAACGACAGTACCGGTCAGCAAATCGGAACCAGCGCCAGCCTGATGCTTGACAACAGCATGGTGAGCAGCGGAGACACCCTCACCTGTACAGCCACTGTGACGGACCCACACGGTGCATTTGCCGTTGGCAGCGACAGCATTGTCATTGTCAACCCACCAACAGTGAACATTACCGCGCCGCTTACAGGAAGTGTCATCAATGAAGGGGACAGCATTCAGTTTGAAGCTCTGGTGTCTGACCCAGAGGATCTGGCCACTGACCTTGTGCTCCTCTGGGAGTCAGACATTGATGGAATACTTGATACAAACAGTGCCGACAGCACCGGCCTTGCCAGTTTCAGCAACAGTTCACTGAGCCTCGGGACTCACACCATTGGCTTGACCGCCACAGACAGTGATGGACTCAACAGCAGCGATGGAATTAGCCTCACCATTAACGGGCTTCCCACAGCCCCAACCGTCAGCATTACACCAGACCCATCCTACACCACCGATGCCCTCACGGCCAATGCCAGTGGATCAACGGATCCTGAAAATCAAAGCATCTCATACAACTACGCATGGGAGCTCAATGGTGTGCCCACATCGTACACCAGTCAAACAGTGCCCAGCTCGGCGACCAACAAAGGTGATGTATGGACGGTACGGGTGACTCCAAACGACGGCTATGGGGACGGCCCGTCAGGAGCGGCCAGCATCACCATTCAAAACAGCCCACCTGTGATCAGCAGCGTGACCATCACACCAAGTTCCGGGGTCACAACCAGCACAGCGCTCACATGCAGCGAGACGAGCTCAGACGCAGACAACGACAGCTTAACCATTGTCTTTGAGTGGGACATCGATGGCGCCTCAGCAGGGACCGGAAGTACCCTGACTCTTACGCCAAGCATTGCGTCCCCCAACAGCGTGGTCACCTGTACGGTCACCGCAGAGGATGGCACAGACAGCAGCACCGACAGTGCCAGCGTCAATGTGGACAACAGCCCACCGATCGTAAATACGGTCACCCTCACCCCAGACCCGGCCTATACCGATGACACCATGGTGGCGACTGCAAGCGGTTCAGATTCAGACAATCAGACCGTCGCCCTCACCTACGAATGGCTGGTCAATGGAACGCCCATTCAAAATGGCGGGTCAAATACCCTTGACGGAACCCTTTTTGTCAAAGGAGACAGTGTCAGTGTCTCTGTCACCCCAAATGATGGGATCGACGATGGACTGCCTGTAAGCGCAGGTCCAATTACCATCCAAAACAGCAGCCCGTCCCAGCCAAGCCTTCAAATCATTCCATCTGCGCCAGTCGAGGGTGTAGACGACCTTATCTGCGACATTACGCTCGCCTCCGTGGACGCTGACTTGGATGTTGTGACCTACACCTTTACCTGGACACAAAATGGATCCCCCTATACCAGTGCGACAACGACGACCTTTGCAGGTGATACGGTTCAAGCATCAGCCACTGGCCCCAACGATCTGTGGGAATGCACAGTGGTCCCCAACGACGGCTCGATTGATGGTCCCTTTGACAGCGTCAGCGTAACCATTGAACCGATTTTTGACGGCACGGCCACATCGACATCAGTCGACACACTCCCAGAGCCTGCAGTGGATCTGCTAACCATGTTTGACCCCGCAGAGGAACGGATCTTGGTGTATGGCGGAGAGTCTTACTACCAACTTTTAAACACCCTCTACAGTTACGACATTGCGGGTCAAAGTTGGACGGCCATCACTCCGCTCGGCGTAGCACCCCTGCCACTGAAAGGGCATTCTGGTGTGTATGACGAAGGCATCAACCGCTGGGTCTTCTTTGGTGGCCAGTCTTACTATCAACTGAGTGGAGACACCATTGCGCTTGACGCCACCACTTCTGCAGAAACCTGGGAGACTTGGACCCCTGTCGCCGATGCACCTGAACCTCGAGTGGGACACGCCACGGCACATGACGAACTGGGTGGCTTCATGTATCTGGTGGGCGGAGAGGGTTACTATGACCTATACAATGATGTCTGGGCACTGGACCTCACGGTGACCTCGGCGGCAGACTGGATTGAATTGTCACCTACAGGATCGATACCCGCCATGGTCGGTGCAACGGCAAGCTATGAACCCACCTACAACAACCTCTATGTCATCGGCGGTCAAGAATACTATCAACTTTCTGACAGCATTTACTGCCTTGATATCAACACACTGAGTTGGACAACCGCAACGGTGACCGGCGACAGTATTCCCCCAATGCTGGACGCCGCTTCGACATGGTCTAATTATCTTGGCGGCATACTGGTGCAGGGTGGACAAGGCTATTACCAACTCTATGATCAGATGTACTTTCTTGCGCCCATGGGCAACTGTAGCCTTGAAGTGACTGAAGTGCTAATCAATGGAGATCCCGTTCCGCCGATGAGAAGTGCCAGTTTTGTGATGGATACCGTCAATGGCATGCCGTACTTACTGGGCGGACAGGGCTATTACGAACTGTATGACACGGTGATTGGATTTTAAAATAAGGAGACATCAACAATGGACTACCGTCAAACGCTTTCTATTGGCTTTGTAATCATATCAGCGGCTGTATTGGTGAAATCTCTGAATACAGCAACGGCATTTTCGGGACCCTCCGTTTCATTTGCGAACAACCCTGTGCTTTCCAAAGGAGGAATTATTTCGGCCGGAACAGCCTTGGTGATGACAGCGCCTTCTGATCAACGCATTGTGATAACAGATTTACTGCTGTCTATGAACTCATCGAGTTGCGCCTCATCGGTTGAACTGACCAATGACTCAGGAACGACTCTCGCAGCAGTCAAAAACTACTCTGATCGAGTGAATGTCTCTGGAAGTGGAAATGCAAGAGCAGCCTATTCACCTGCATCGCAAACCCAACATGCATTCAAAAGTGGCCTCCCCATTGATCCGGATGACTCCATTCATATTTCTGAAGATGGCAACTGTTCGATTGCCTATACCCTCTCAGGGTACTATGCCCAGCCTTGAGGAAATAAGGAAAGTTTAACGGCAGCCAAGCCAAATATACCGCCAAGCACTGACACAGGTCTACTGGACGGCTAACAGATTAAGACTATAGCTGAGTATGTCCACTCATCTCCCAACCGTCGATGTGGTCTGGTTTAAAAGAGACCTACGCATCACAGATCATGCGCCGCTCAACCATGCCCAGCAGTCTGGTCGGCCGCTCATTCTACTCTACACCTTCGAACCCAGTGTGATGGCGGCCTCTGACTTTGGCAGCAACCATTTGGGCTTCATCAACGACTCTCTGGCGCACCTCAACCACGCGCTCGATGCGCACAAGGCCCAGCTCCTGATTTGTCATGCAGAAGTCATTCAGGTCTTCGAAGAACTCGTGCAGCATGTGCACATTGCCACTCTCCGTTCGCACCGTGAGGTCGGAAACATCATCACCTTTGAACGAGACAAAGCGGTCAACCGTTGGTGTCAACAGCATCAGGTTGAGTGGCACGAATACAGCTGTTTAGAGGTGCAACGGCCCCATCCCAACCGAGACCACTGGGCGAAAAACTGGGAAAAGGAGATGAAAAAGCCCGTCAAAAATCTTTCCAAAACGCCGCTCAACTGCTTACGGCTTCCTCATCTCAAACTCCAACTTCACACACCCCTTCAGCATCAAGACATTCACAAGGCACCACCAGCACCCAGCCGCCAACCCAACCAGAGAGGCAATCCGATTGGCTTGCTGGACTCGTTTTTGACCGATCGATGCCACAACTATCGCAAGGCCATGGCCTCCCCACTCCTCGCACCCAGAGCGTGCTCACGGATGAGCCCACACCTCAGTTATGGCACCGTTTCGATTCGAGAGGTGGTTCAGCACACCCGAGACTTCTATCAGCAACACTCACTCAATGGCACCCAATTAAAAGCAATTGAATCATTTGTCTCTAGGCTTCACTGGCGGGGGCATTTTATGCAAAAGCTCGAGGATCAGGTCGATATTGAGTGGCGATGCCTCGATCCCCGGACGGAAAACCTAAGACCTGCTGGACAACACGAAGCGCGACTTGACGCTTGGAAAACAGGACATACTGGCGTACCGATGGTGGACGCCTGCATGCGGTTTTTGAATCATCACGGTTGGATTAACTTTCGGATGCGGGCCATGTTGGTGTCCTTTGCCTGCTACAACCTCTGGTTAGACTGGAGAGAAATCCACCCCCACTTGGCACAGGCCTTCACCGATTATGAACCCGGCATTCATCTCAGTCAACTTCAAATGCAGGCGGGTACCACTGGAATAAATACTTTGAGAATATACAATCCCATCAAACAGAGCCAAGAACTCGATCCAAACGGTCTGTTTATTCGGAAATGGGTCCCGGAAATTGCGAGTCGAAACCACACCAACATTCACCTTCCGGCCAATCAAATTAAGCAATCATCTTTGTTTGATGAACCAGAGAATTATCCAAGGCCCGTGGTCGACCTGCAAGACAGCGCCCGTCACGCCCGAGAGATCATGTTTGGAATACGGAAAACCCCACATCAGGCCATTGCCCGTGTCATTAAAATGCATGCATCACGCAAAAAATGGCCGTCTCAAAGACGGCAGACTTAGTAACTGAACTTATTCAGTGTCGACCCGCCAGTGATCTAGATTTCGACCGGTCAACCCAGACAACTTTACAATCTGTTCGTCAAACTCAGTTCGAAGCAATCGCTCCGTTTCAGCGTTCAGCGGCTTTCGCTCTGCATGTTTCGAGTTTAGTCTTTTGAGCCCCTTTGACATCCGTGAACGAAGCCCCGCTGGAACGAGGTCTTTGACACCAACCGGCGTTATTCCAATCAACTTTCGAATGCCTTCATAGCGGACCTCTTTATGGGTATTAATGCGCTTAAAGTCGGTCTGAAAGTCAGGGTTAACTTGCAAAAACTCCAGCGTGCGTCGATAGAGAGCCTCCACTTGCGTTTTCATGTCCTCTTGAAACAGCACGAGGACCTGTTCCTTAGGAAAGACCGCATAATAACGGTCAAGTTGATCGGCCAACTGTGCAATGTCTCTGTACAGGAGTGCAGAGGCCAGCGTACAGTGTTTTGGAATCCGATGGCCACTTCGACGGTCAGGTTCAGCAGAAAGGGCCTCTTCAAAAGTGGTTAGGTCTTCATCTCCAAGGGCATTGAAACGCATTTGGGTATAATGGGCATAAATCATCTGCACGGGATCCCGCAGCATCACAATGATTTTCATGTCTGGGTTAAAGTCAAAAATCTCTTGTGCAGCAAACCGAGAGTGAAGATACCACACCGAGGCTTCACCGATTGCCCGCTGATCAGTGTGGTCGAAGTGAGAAAGGTATTCTTCCAATGAAAAGCGTGGCCGTTTTAACGGTGCGTAGTCCTTCCCAAAATAATGCATGTCTTTTTTGGGAGAGAGATGAATCTCTGGATGGGCATTGAGGTAACGCCACATGGCAGTGGTGCCACACTTTGGGGCACCCACGATTAAGAAATTGGGTATCGGCAGTTGCATTATTATTTTCTAAACCTCTACCCGATTTTTAAGCTTTGATACCGTTGAACGGTTTAAGTCACTTTCCATTTTGAGTACTAGAAGATGAGATTTACATGAAAAAATCTGATTGGTATGTAATTTTTGAATAGATGCCTTAGCTTTAATCAGAAAATTAAAGAAGATTGGATTATTGTATTCCGTTAATCCAGCGAGATGTTACTGACAAAATGGTTTAGATATTGGTATTATTTATAAACACAACCTTCAAAAAAAACTGCAATTACAAGCTGCAAATGATTTTTTAATGAATGGCACATTTAATGAACTGAACTCTTTGACAAAGGACTATAAAATGAAGCATATAAAGCAATCGTTATTCATTACATTCGGATTGGCTATCTCATCGACCGCAATCGCTGAAATGCCAAATCCATGGACAGACTGTGGGATCGGAGCTTTAATCTTTGGAAGTGTAGAGGATGAAACAGCAAGTGCGATCTTGGCTGCACTATCTAATATTACATGGGACCTTGGATCAACAGCCGTAACTTCGGCAACAGCTAGTCCTGATACATGTAATGGTGCAGATGTAAGTGCTGCCATATATATTCAGCAAAACCTTCGTGTCGTTGAAGAGCAAATTGTCTCTGGCTCAGGCGAGCACCTCGTGGCACTTCTTGACATATACCAATGCTCCGAAAGCAGTCACTATGATGTCTTAAATGATGTTCGCAACGAAATAAAGCCTGTCTATTTGGAATCAACTTACTCCACATCAACGGCTAGCCAACAAGCGGAATCTATTTGGGCCGTTTTTAATAGCAATGTACAGAAATCTGAACAGTGTAAAGCAATCTAATTTAGACAAAGCACTCGCTAGTTGCTACCACTTCATATATTCTTCAGT
>JAYYJC010000010.1:0-11847 GCA_036146655.1 Myxococcota bacterium
TAATCTTTTGTATTATGAATTGTCTCACACCCATTAATTTTATAAAGAGGTAAATTATGTCCCGTTTTTTATTCATACTTCTCCCATTCGCCCTAACAGCTTGCTATAACGATATTTGGCCAAAATCTGACACAGGTTCTCCTGCAGACGCTGATACAGCTGAAACCGATGATACGAGCGACACCGAAGACACCGAAGACACCGAAGACACTGAAGACACTGAAGACACTGAAGATACCAGTGACACAGACGACACCAGTGACACAGATGACACAAGCGACACCAGTGACACAAGCGATACCAGTGACACCAGTGACACCAGTGACACCAGTGACACCAGTGACACCAGTGACACCAGTGATACCAGTGACACAAGCGACACAAGCGATACATCTGATACTTAGATAACTGTTCCTGAACGGTTAACCATAGTCCGTTAGCCCCTCGCGGTTAACAGTCGGATGGCAATTTACGCCTCATTGCATTTTGGTGGCTTTGGATTGTTGTCACAACCTTCGCTTTCTAAAATTCAATGTCAATACCAGCTTTAAGAGTTGAAATACCCATTTCATCTCTTTCAGCTGTTTAGTGGTACCTTATCGTAAACCGACAGTTACCATCAGTACAGCACCTGAAGGACTTTCAGGTCTGCAACTGACTTTTTGTAACCCTCCCCACTGTGCATTCGATATGCTCGATGTTACAGTGTTCACGGTTTTCTGTCTTTACATGCGGTTCAAATTTATGTACCAATGTGCCCGATTACACTTTGAGCACATCTCGGTGTTTTCCATCACGAGTTTTGTATAACTGCAAAAGCCACGCTGTTGATGAGAAGCATGACTTAAATGCTACTCATATTAATATTCTGGATGGATGTGAAACTGACCATTTTCCCATAGATTTTGGACAAGTGACTGCCTTAAAAATCACAAATGCCAACCCGAAAGGCTGGCATTCACAATTATTCATAAAGAATAATCGCTCGTCACATATGATTAATGAAAGTCACGAAACCCGTTCCAGCACCGTCGCCACGCCCTGACCCAAGCCAATGCACATGGTTGAGAGACCAAACTCTGCATCGTTTTCGACCATGATGTGAGCGAGTGCACCTGTTATTCGTGCGCCTGAGCAACCCAATGGGTGTCCGAGTGCGATTGCACCACCTTTGACATTAATGATATCTTGCTTGTCCATGAGCTTCATTTCCTTCAGGACGGCCAGCGATT
Source organism: Myxococcota bacterium (assembly GCA_036146655.1). GTDB lineage: Bacteria > Myxococcota_A > UBA796 > UBA796 > UBA796 > JAYYJC01. Next base: position 1,233 of record JAYYJC010000010.1, read on the forward strand.
GAGCCGCAAATGCCTCATTGAGTTCAATGTAGTTGATGTCACCGAGCTCAAGTCCAGCTCGCTTCAACGCCTTTTTGGATGCTGGTACTGGACCACGGCCCATCAAAGAAGGGGCACAGCCTGCGCTAGCCACAGATCGAATCTTGACGAGAGCTTTGAGACCGAGCTCATCGGCTTTGTCTTTTGACATCAACAACAACCCAGCGGCACCATCACTAATCGCAGACGAGTTTCCAGCGGTCACTGTTCCACCTTTGGGGTTGAAGACTGGTCGAAGCTTTGCAAGCGCTTCAACTGTGGTTTCAGGACGAACAACTTCGTCATAGTCCACACTGGTCAGAATGCCATCTTCATCATGGCCTTCAACAGCGATGATTTCATTCTTCCAGGCATTGTTCTTTGTGGCTTCAGCCGCACGCATGTGAGAGGTGTAAGCAAACTCGTCTTGAGCTGCACGGTTGACCATGTTCATCATTCCAAGTGCTTCTGCGGTCAGCCCCATTGCGCCGGCAATCTTGGTTGCGCCGTGTGAAAGTGCGGGGTTGATGTCGACACCATGGGTCATTGGAATGTGGCCCATGTGCTCTACACCACCACAGAGAAAAATGTCTCCGTTGCCTGACTGAATGGCGTTCGCAGCAGCGTGTATGGCTGTCATAGATGACCCACACAGTCGGTTGATGGTTTGTGCGGATACTGAGTATGGGATTCCGGCAAGCACTGAGGCCATCCGTGCGATGTTAAATCCTTGCTCCTTTGTCTGCTGTACACAGCCCCAGATGACATCTTCGATGTCTTTTGGGTTGACATTTGGGTTTCGCTTGAGCAAAGCAGAAATTACATTGGCTGAGAGATCTTCAGCACGCACATTTCGGAAATAGCCGTTCTTTGAGCGACCCATTGGGGTTCTGACGGCATCGACGATAACAACTTCTTTCATGATAATTTCCTTTTTGACTAATTGGTGTAGTATGTTTCGCCGTTTGCAGCCATTTCTCGCATGCGAGCGGTTGGCGCATACAATGGCCCAAGGTGAGCATATTTGTCGGCAAGTTCACAGATTGTTGCGAGGCCTCTGGTGTCCGCATAGCGGAGTGCGCCACCATGGAATGGGGGGAAGCCCAGTCCAAAGATGAGGCCCATATCGGCTTCGTTGACAGTGTCCACAATGCCGTCTTCGAGGCAGCGGGCCGTTTCAATAATCATTGGGATCATCATTCTGTCGACGATTTCTTCTTCACTGATGTCTTGTGGCCCATTTGGCATGACCTCTAATAGAAGTGCAGGGACCCCGTCATCAGTGGCTTTCTTTGGCTTGCCTTTGCGATCAATGCTGTATTGATAGAAGCCTTTGCTGTTCTTTTGGCCAAAGCGCTCATTGTCATACATGACATGAAGGGCGGTTCGTTCTTCACTGGCCATTCGGTCAGGGTAGCCCTCAGCAAGGACATGTGCCACATGATATGCGGTGTCCATACCAACCACATCCAGAAGATAGGCTGGTCCCATTGGCCAGCCAAAGCGTTCCATTGTCTTGTCGACTTTCTTGAAGTCAGCCCCATCCCGAAGCAAGAGCTGGAAACCACCAAAGTAGGGGAATAAGATGCGGTTGACCAAGAAGCCAGGACAATCATTGACCACGATGGGTGTTTTGCCCATTTTGCTGGCGTATGCCACTGTGGTCGCAATGGCCTCTTCTGAGGTTTTTGCGCCTCTAATGATTTCGACGAGTGGCATTCGATGGACTGGATTGAAGAAGTGCATTCCACAAAAGTTTTCTGGGTGCTCGAGTGCCTCAGCCAGTAAGTCAATCGAGATCGATGAGGTGTTGGTTGTCAAAATGGTGCCTGGTTTGCACACCTTTTCGATGTCGGCAAGCACAAACTTCTTGATTTTTGGATTTTCAACCACAGCCTCAACGACGATGTCGACATTCTCAAAGTCCTCTTTACCATAGGACAGGGTTGGATTGATATTGGCCAGAATATTAGCCATTCGTGCTTCGTCAATCTTTCCACGCTTCACCAACTTACTCAGCAACTTGGTGGCCTCGGACATCCCTTGCTCAATGCCTTCTTCTCTGATGTCTTTCATGATGATTGGGATATTTTTATATGCGGATTGATAGGCAATTCCACCACCCATGATGCCGGCGCCTAGGACAGCGGCTCGATTGACATCTTTTGCGATTTTTCCGTATTGCTTGCCCTTCTTTTTAATGAGCTGATCGGACAGGAATAGACCGATGAGTGACTGAGCCACGGTTGTTTTGGCGACTTTTGCAAAGCCTTTGGCTTCTGCCTTCAATGCATCATCACGGGTTTTGCCAGCCCCTTTCTGCATGGCGGTAACCGCAGCAAGGGGTGCTGGGTAGCCTCTGCTTTGGCCTTTGATGAACTGACTTGAGACTTGGAATGCGATCATTTGGTCTGGGTTGGGGAGTCTCAATTTGCCGGTTTTTTGGCTTCGACGGGCTTTCCAGTCGAGCTTGCCATCAATGGCCTGTTTGAGAATTTTTTGGCCAGCCTTCTCAAGCACCTCATCGGCAACCACAGAGTCTACCAAGTGCATCTTGAGTGCGTCAGCTGCCTTGAGGCTTTTACCCTGAGCAATGATCTCTATGGCATTGTCTAATCCAATCAGGCGAGGCAAACGAACGGTTCCACCAAATCCAGGATAGATTCCGAGCTTGATCTCTGGAAGTCCAATGTTGCCCTTTTCGGAGAGAACACGGAAATCGGTAGACAGAGCCATTTCACATCCTCCGCCTAGGGCTTGACCATTAACCAGACTGATCGTTGGAAACGGCAAATCTTCGATGTCATTAAATATGGCATTGGCCTCACCAAGGTAGTCGATGATCACTTCTTCACTTTCCGCAAATACGCCCCCAAACTCCGTAATGTCAGCACCAACAATGAAATCTTTTTTTGCGGACCGTACGATCAAACCTTTGATGGTTTTCGATTCTTTTAAAATATCAGCAATGGCTCGCAGATCTTCCAATGTTTGTTTGTCGAACTTGTTGACGGATTCATTGGCATTGTTGAATACCAGTTCGGCAAGTTCATCTGATTGAAAGAGCTGTATTGCACTGCCTTCGTAGATTAGGGGTTGCGACATTAAATACTCCGTGGCGTGTAAAACTGAATGACTATTCAGTTGATGAAGAGTCAGTCTTACCTCATGCATAAATGGCTGTCAATAGGATTAGTTGTGTGAAAAAAAGTGAATCACTTTGACGCAGGTTGATTGAGAGGCTTAATAAATACCGGTTCCTAAATCATCACAGTCTAATCATGACCTTTATAAAAAATGAACTTATTTTTTCTTCGGTTTACCCACATAAATGCTATTAATAATAAGACCCAAACCATTCACCATCTTCTATCAGGAGAGACCATATGATCAATAACCTTCAAAACATCGCCTCTGTGGGCGCTACTCAAGGAGAAGGTGCCAAGGCTTCACAAGCCGTTGCTGTACAGTTTCCGAATATTTCTGAGCAAAATCAGAAATCATCACCCCGTGGTGTTAATGAACAAGTCAAAGAAGGCGTCGCAGAATTGAGCGAACTGCAAAATGCGGTTGAAGAGCTTAATGAAAAGATTGCTCGCCAAGAACTGAAAGTCAATTTTACGGTTGACAAAGAAACTGGACGGTTCATTGTAAAAGTCATGGATTCTAAAACAGGTCATCTTATCCGCCAGATACCCAACGAAGAAACACTACAGTTTACCAGAAGTGTTGAACGCGGCTTAGGTGCCATTGTCGACGAGCATTTATAGCACTCACGAAATACATTATTTCAGGCCACTTATTGTGGCCTTTTCCTTTTTTAGCCCCAATTAAAAGTTACATACCTTGTGTTATAATCGACGGAGTATTCGCATCTGCCAAGGGGACTTTGAATGGCCAGAATTGCACTAGATGTCATGGGTTCAGATCATGGTGTAGCTGAAATGGTTGCGGGTGCAGCTCGCCTAAGTTCTGAGCGTCAGGCCATAGAGATGATGTTGGTTGGCGATGCCGCTTTAATTCAGCCTGCGCTCGAAACGCTACAGTATAATCCGAGGTATCTTCACATTGTCCATACCGAACAGTTTATCTCCATGGATGACTCTCCACAGGTGTCACTGTCAGACAAGCCAGATGCGAGCATTTTCAAAGCAGCAGCACTGGTGCGAGACGGGCATGCGGATGCGTTGGTTTCGGCGGGCAATACCGGCGCAGTGATATTAAGTTGTGCTCAAAATTTTAAAGTAATTGATGGAATAAGGCGATGCGCACTCGCTGCTGTTTACCCTACGGAACAACGGCACGGACCAAAAAATGATCCATTTGCACTGATGCTCGATGTGGGCGCAACGCTGCATGTTCAAGCAAAAGATTTGGTTGGTTTTGCACTTATGGGTGCGGCATATGCTCAGATCATTTCCGATAACCCCAATCCCAAAGTGGCTTTGCTTTCAAACGGTACAGAAGAGACCAAAGGGGCCCCAGAGGTGGTTGAGGCACACCAAATATTGATGGCCATCGAGGGGTTAAACTTTATTGGCAATGTAGAAGGACTAGACATTCCAAAAGGGACAGCCGATGTCATTGTTTGTGAAGGCTTTATGGGAAATGTGGCACTAAAGATGCTTGAGGGTGTTACCGAAGTGGCCGTTGAGTTGGCCAAAGACGCCTATGCCCGAAAGTTTCTTTGGCGTCTCGGACTCAGCATGTTGTCCAAGGGCCTACGCCAACTTCAGAGTATGACCGATTGGAAGCAATATGGGGGAGCGCCGTTGCTTGGATTTTCATCTTTGGCCATCAAAGCTCATGGTCGTTCAAATAGCCGTGCCATTCGAAATGCTGTTAAGGTTGCAGCCAAAGCGGTTGAAGGTGGTTTGGTTGAACGGATCCATGAGCAGTTGGCAAAGGTGCCTGATTAGTGACTAATGGCCCGAAGCCTACTGATTTTATAGAAGCTCCAAAGCTCTCACAAAAGCTGGGATGGTCCATCACATTCATTTCAGAACTCAGACAATACACCCACAGTTTTAAGTTTCGAGCCGCATGGAACTTGGTACAGAAAGTCGCTGCTAATCATTTCATTGCCGCTTCTTCTGGTAATTTTGGGCAGGCTTTGGCCAAAGCCTGTCAGATTAACGGTCGAAAGTGTACAGTCATTATGCCAACAACTTCTTCGAAAGTAAAAATTGCAGCGGTGAAGGAATACGGTGCTGAGGTTGTTTTTGTTGATACGGCCAAGCAATCAAGAGCGATGAAAGTCTCTGAATGGTCAGATCGTCATCCAGAAGCGTACATTGCAAGCGCCTATGACTGTCAATGGGTCATCGAGGGTAACTCAAGCTTGGGTTTCGAGATCGCACATTCTGGACTGCCTTTTGATGCGATCATTGCTCCTGTCGGAGGTGGTGGTTTATCTGCTGGGTTGATCCAAGGTCTTTGCCATGCCAGTTCTTCGATTCCTGTTTGGGGGGCTGAACCTCTGATGGCCAATGACGGTGTCAAATCACTTAGGGATGGGACACTCCATCGGCATGCAAGTGAACCTCAAACCCTTGCCGATGGTGCTCGAACCGCAAGTCTTGGTAATTTGAACTTTCGAATTCTCAGAAACGGAGTAGCGGGTATGATTGAAGTGCCTGAAGAAAGCATTGTCTGGGGGCTACAGTCCATTGCAAATGAGGGATTGAGAGTAGAACCCACAGGGGCTTTAAGTGTGGGGGCATTACGGCACTGGCATGCACCCGAAGGTGCTCACATTGGGTGTGTTCTGAGTGGCGGTAATGTGGACAAGGCTTTGTATGATAAGCTTCTAACCCTACCCGTTATGGAATGATGGACCAAAAAACCCAAACTTATTTGGCGTAAACTTATGGGTTCGGATAAGTCACTTAATCAAATCTCACTATCAGTTTACTTTTACAATAAGGAACCTTCGCTGCCATGTCCGATACACTCTTTGAAATTACCTCAAATCACTTAAATACAGGCCTACGTGGCTTTCCTGTAGGAACTGTGCGCACATCACGAGTTGATCCTTACGAAGGTGTGTCTTATGTCGGGCGTTCTATCAAAGACCTCGCATATGAAGATCCTGAAGCCGTTGTTTTCTTGATGTTCAATAAGCGCATGCCTGATGCAGGCGAACTCGCTGCTTTTAAAGCGGACATTGCCTCACGCGCAAAAGTGGATCCACAAGTTTTTGCAATTCTTCGTCAGCTGCCCAAAAGCGGTCATCCGATGGAATGGCTCATTAACGGCTTAACTCTGTTGGGAATGACAGGTAAAACCAACGACTTTTACGAGGATGGTCTAAATGTTGTGGCGCGAGTGCCTGCACTTGTGGCTGCGATTTTTCGCATTCGTTCTGGATGGGGAGACCCGATTGAAAGCAAGCCTGAACTCGGTCTAATTGAAAACTTTGTTCACATGTTGGGTGTTCCTGGCGGCGACAATGTCGCCCTAACTGAGCTGCTCAGAACCTTCTACATTCTTCACATGGATCACGGTGGCGGTAATCTATCTACCTTCACAGGCAAAGCTGTTGCCAGTGGTCTCGCCGATATGTACGCATCACTTGCTGCTGCAATGGCTGGACTATATGGTCCTCGGCATGGTAGAGCAAATCAAGATTGTCTCGCCTTCGTTCGTGAAGTTGGCACCTCCGATAAAGCTGAGCTTGAGGCTCTTATCAGAACTCGACGAGCCAACAAGCAACTTGTTTTTGGCTTTGGACATGCTGTATTGCGGGCTGAAGATCCACGGGCCACCATTCAATATGAACTAGGTCAAAAAATCTGCGGAGATGATGAACTCTTCAAAACCGCTTTTGCACTTCGCGAAGTTGCTGTCAAAGTTCTGTCTGAAGAAGAGAAAATCTCCAACCCGTATCCCAATGTTGATGCGGTCTCAGGAACGCTCCTCAACGCATCGGGACTGACTGACTCAGACTTCTATACTGTTTTGTTTGGCTTATCTCGATGTTCAGGAATTGCCGCTCAGATCGTTGACGAACGCCTTAACTTTCGAAATGGAAAGGGGGTTGCCATCTACCGGTGCAGTTACAAGTTCGAGACGGTTGACTAGCCCTCCCAACAAAACCAAAATCATTATCCCAGCCTCTATCTGCGGCTGGGATTTGTTTTTTATCATCTAAAGCTTCTCCATTTGACATTTGCGAAGGAAAGCGGATGACCAAATTGCCAATTCGTCTTATGTATGGTGTGAAAATGCTCAAAGATCCATTTGAGCACACTTGATAGAACATTGAGGAGAAAATCGAATGAAACTACATGAATATCAAGCGAAGGCTCTGCTCAAAGAGGTTGGGGCCAATGTGCCTCCTGGCATTCCTGCCACGACCGCACAAGAAGCCTTGGCTGCAGCACAAGAACTCGGTGGAAACTTTTGGGTTGTGAAGGCTCAGGTGCATGCTGGTGGTCGAGGCAAAGGCCGATTTAAGCACTTGGCTTCTGATGAAGACCTCAAAAAGGTATTGGCTGGTGAAAAAGTCGACGGTAAAGGCGGGGTTGCATTGTGTACAAGTCTTGCCGAGGTCACGGCTGCTGCTGAGACCATGCTCGGAAATACCTTGGTCACGAAGCAAACTGGCTTAGGCGGAGTAAAGGTGAATACCATTTTCGTGACCGTAGGCGCCGACATCGCTCGTGAGATTTACGCAGCTGTTCTGCTGGATCGCCAAACATCTAAAATCTTATTGATGTGCTCTGTAGAAGGTGGCACTGAGATCGAAGAGGTTGTTGAAGAAAATCCAGACGCTATTTTAAGAGCGTATGCAGATCCAATGACCGGTCTCTCGGACTCGCAAGCCATTGAGATGGCCAAAAAGTTAGGGCTTGATGACACCCAGCAATCGCTTGAAAGTGGTGCCAAGATGTTTCAAGATCTCTACACCACATTTATGAAATATGATGCAGACATGTTGGAAATTAACCCTTTGATTGTCGACTCCGAAGGAAGTGTCATTGCTTTGGATGCCAAAATGTCCATTGACTCTAATGCTTTCTTCCGGCATGCAGAACTGTTCGCCCAAGAAGACGAAGGCGAAAAGGATCCCTATGAGGCAGAGGCTGAAAAGTACCACCTGAACTTCATTAAACTGGATGGAAACATAGGCTGTATGGTCAATGGTGCAGGTCTCGCAATGGCTACGATGGACATAATTAAGTATGAAGCCAAAGGCCGTGGCGTTGAAGCTGCTCCGGCTAACTTTTTGGATGTGGGTGGTTCGGCCAAGCATGACCAAATAAAGGTGGCACTCGAGTTGATCTCAAAAGACCCAAATGTCGAATGCATTTTGGTCAATATCTTTGGCGGCATTATGAGTTGTCAGGTGATTGCAGAAGGTGTTCTTGCTGCCATTTCTGAATGTGGCCTGACGGTCCCGTTGGTGGTTCGTTTATCAGGGAACAAAGCCGAAGAAGGAAAACGCACATTGGCTGAGTCTGGTCTCAAAGTCATCACTGCAGATAATCTTGCTGAAGCAGCTGAAAAGGCTGTCAGTGCAGTGCAAAAATAAGGAGAAAGAAATGTCTATTTTGGTTAATTCTGAAACCCGAGTCATTTGTCAGGGTATCACAGGCTCATATGGTGGTCGTCATGCAAAAGCCTGTTTGGAATACGGAACTCAGTTGGTCGCTGGTGTGACACCTGGAAAAGGTGGACAGGTCTTTGACGCCGAGGGGTTTAAGGTACCTGTGTACAATACCGTCGCTGAAGCCAAAGAAAAGCATGGTGCCAATGCAACCATGATTTTTGTCCCGCCACGGTTTGCAGCGGGCGCCATAATGGAAGCCGCTGATGCCGGTATCGAAGTCATTGTTGCGATTACAGAAGGTATTCCGGCCAATGATATGGTAAAGGCCAATGCCTATGTCAAAGCCCGTGGGCTAACACTCATTGGTCCAAATTGTCCCGGAATCATCACTCCTGGTTTTTGTAAAATGGGAATCATGCCAGGTCACATCCACTTGCCTGGTCGAATTGGAGTGGTTAGCCGCTCTGGAACATTGACCTACGAAGCGGTTGGACAACTTACCGCCTTGGGCCTTGGTCAATCGACATGTATCGGGATTGGTGGGGATCCTGTCATAGGAACAAACCACACAGCAGCCATGAAGCTTTTTAATGACGATCCCGATACAGATGCAGTCATTATGATTGGTGAGATCGGTGGTTCCGCTGAAGAAGATGCTTGTGCGTGGATCAAAGATAATATGACCAAACCGGTTGTTGGTTTCATTGCAGGCGCCACTGCACCTCCAGGGCGCCGAATGGGACATGCTGGCGCCATCATCTCTGGCGGCAAAGGCACGGCAGAGGCGAAGTTTCAAGCCATGGAAGATGCTGGGGTTCATGTGGTGCGCTCGCCAGCAATGATGGGACAGAAAATGAAGGAAGTTCTCGGTCTTTAAGCCTGCCGTGGTAACGCTTGTTCTGGGGTGATGGTTCGTCACCCCAGTATTGTTTTAGGAATTGTCCATAGAGAGTAGCCGCTTTTTATCCATTTTGATCTCTTGCTGAGCTGTTCCATCTACATTCGGGAACTGCGGATTAATTTCAGTCAAGGTTTCAAGTATCTTTTGAGCTACCATGACTCGCATTGTGGGTTTGTGATCTGCAGGAACACAATACCAAGGTGCCATTTGACTTGTGGTTTTTTGTATGGCTGTTTGATAAGCGTTCATAAAATCAAACCACTTTTCTCTGCAATTGAGATCATGGCCATCGTGTTTCCAGTGTTTTTCTGGTGTTTCCATTCTGGAAAGAAGACGCTTCTTTTGTTCTGAAAGACTCACATTGAGAAAGAACTTCAGGATTCGGATGCCTGTTTTGGCAAGTCTTTCTTCGAATGCGTTGATTTCCTTAAGCCGTTGATTCATTAGGGAATTTAACTCAAATCTGGGAAGAGATTGTGCATTGAGAAATTCAGGAAAGACTCTTACTGTGACGACTTCTTCATAGTGAGATCGATTAAAAATCCCGATTTGCCCCTTGGGGGGTATGCATTGATGAATGCGCCAGAGATAGTCCCGCCCTAGCTCTTCTGTTGTTGGTCGGCCAAAAGCATTGACTTGAATGCCTGCCGGATTCAGACCAGTAAATACCGCTCTAATCGTGCCATCCTTACCTGCTGCATCCATCGCCTGAAATATGCAAAGCAGACTATTTCGTTTTTCGGCTTGCAAGCGCTCATGGTAGACTCTGATTTGTTTTTGAATGGATTTAAGTGTTTTCTTTGATTCTGCCTTTGACAGGACAACATGCGGTGTGGAAGGCGCATCAAAGAGATTAAAATCTTGCGTCAAAGGGTCCATAAATCACTATTGGCATGCACAGTTGACATGACAAGCGGGGTGGGACCATGTTCCACTGGGAGAACCGCCATTGGCTCCCCAGTTGGTGTTGTTGTCAGTGCTAGAACATTCGACTTCTACCCAATTGCTGCCATTATTTTTGCTGGGCCAAAAGTGAGTGCCAACCTGATTGCCTGAGTGTTGAGATCCGGCTTGGTCAAAAGTGAGTCCTTCAGAGGAACACAACTGGTCACAGGTCCAGCCAACCGATGGTGAAGTGTACC
>JAYYJC010000011.1:0-15335 GCA_036146655.1 Myxococcota bacterium
TAAGCCCGCATGACTCCGACATTAAAAGGCCAACGGCTTCTGTTGAGGCCGCTCAAAATCACGGATGCACCCGCCATACAACGACAGTTCCCACACTGGAATATAGTCAAGCATTTAAGCACCAGAATACCTTGGCCCTATCCCGCCGATGGTGCCTTTCAGTTCTTATCCAATGTGGTACTCCCTAAAATGGAGAATGGTCAGATGCTTGGATGGGCAATTTGTCTAATCAATCATCCGAATTCGCTGATAGGCGTGATGACATATGACTTTTCAGAAACGAAGGGTCTCAGAAGAGGATTTTGGCTGGCGGAGCAATATCACGGACACGGATACATGACCGATGCGGCTGCTTTAATGCAAGACCATCTGTTCGATGTCCTTAAGTTGCCCGTCTTCTATGCCATGAATGCTACCGACAACCATGCATCACGGCGTATCAAGGAAAAACTTGGTGGTAGGCATATGGGAACCGTTTCGTTTGAACATCTTTCAGGTGGAGCAGAGTCTGAGATGTGGGCAATACACCGTGATGAATGGCTTTCCATTCGTACACGGTTAAAATACTAGCAATGACCATTTATTGCGAACTGAAAAGGATAATCTCCGCTGTAACAACCCGAGAGGGTGCCGGATTTGAAGTTCAAAGAGCCTTTCCAACTCAACATCTATCAGAATGGGATCCCATTTTACTTATCGACGAACACGGACCAGTGGATTGCGAACCAAACGAAGCAATTGGTGCACCAGCACACCCTCATCGAGGTTTTGAAACCATCAGTTACCTACTCGAAGGACACATTATCCATCGGGATTCACTCGGCAATATTGGTGAACTGAAATCGGGTGGTGTTCAATGGGTACAGGCCGGTTCAGGAATGGTTCATGAAGAGCTTCCTCACCCAGATTTTCTCACCAGAGGGGGTAGAATGCATGGATTTCAAGTTTGGCTAAATCTCCCTCCAGAGTTTAAAATGTCTCCCCCCAACTGTGAGCAATTCACCAGTGAACAAATTCCTGTCTACACCCTTTCTAATCAATCTGGAACTGTCAAAGTCATTGCAGGGGCCTTTCTGAATATGAATGGACCTGTTGACACACGCTCAAATGTCCAACTGTATGACATTACACTCAAGGAAAAAACAGACATCATCATTCCCACTGCCACACATTCTCGAAGCATGCTCTACCTCTATCAAGGTCAAGCACAACTTGGTTCGCACAGCATCACGTCTCGACAACTTGCCGTATTTGAGGCAGGAGAAGCCGTTCAGATCAACGCATCGTCAAGACAACCGATGCGAGCACTGTTCTTTTCAGGCCTTCCATTCAATGCTCCAATTGCGCGTTATGGTCCATTTGTCATGAATAATCACATTGAACTTGCAGACGCTTTTGCAGACTATCAAGCAGGAAAAATGGGTACCCTCGATTAATTTTTGAGGTGCTTTACCAAGAAATCGACTGCGATTCTTTCAGCCCAATAATCTGCTTTCCAAGGTACACCCTTCACAAAACCCACATGCCCACCGGTATGAGTAAGATGCAACTCCACAGAGTCCGATACAGTCTCAGGTGTGGGAAAACAATCAGAGCCTAATACAGGATCATCAAAACTGCTGATGAAACAAGTTGGCTGCTTGATTTCTATAAGCCTATGAACGGTTCTGCATTGAGCATAATAATCTTCGGCTCCACTATAGCCATGCAATGGGGCAGTCACACGCTCATCAAAATCAAAAATATTTTGGGCCAAATACCCACCTTCGATGTCAATCCCAAGGGGCCTCAATTGTGCTTCTTTCATGCTGAGACTGTTGTGCAAGCGTTTCATAAAGTTTCGTCTGTACATCCATGCTTCAGGTCGCTCCACTTGTCGTGCACAAGACAGTGGATCTGTTGGCGCAGAGATCACGGCGGCTGCTTTAATGCCATCCGCATCATTCAATAGCATTTGCAGTGCAAGACACCCCCCCAGCGAAAAACCGATGACTCCAACCCCTTTTCCAGGGTAGCGAGACTGTATAAGGGAAAGCAAATGAAAAGGAACATCAATTGCTCCCAAATGATACGCCTGAGGGAGACGGTTAAGCACGCCATGTGCGCCACGATAATGGATCACAACAACGCCTAGGCCCATTTGGTTCAGTCTGCTCACAGCCCCCCGAACATACAATGCATTATTAGACCCGAAAATGCCAGGCAAACAAATGACCCACGATTGGCAATCTTGACCGGACCAGAAAACATCAACAAAGTCACCATCGGGCAACTCGACCCGTTCGGGATGGTACCTCACTTTTGGCGCCCGTCGAATACGGTTGGTGTAGATCGTTTGAGAATGTGGACCTTTAAGCCAAAATGGAGAATTGAAATTTTCCTTATTCAGTATCATCAGTCACCTATAACCGAAAATATACACCGATATTGGCGATAAGAGTTAAGCTGACTGGATGCTAAGGAACTGACCATGAGCTCACTCGGACAACTTTATTCACCTTCACTTGCCCTGCTAACCGATCTTTATCAACTCACCATGAGCTATGGCTATTGGAAAGCAGGGATGGGAAACCATGAGTCGGTCTTTCATCTTTTTTATCGAAAAAATCCCTTCAAGGGAGGCTATGGAATTGCAGCAGGACTGGAACATGCAATTGACTTGGTGACCAATGCTCATTTTCAAAACGATGATTTGGAATATTTGGCCACCTTGGTTGGAAATGATGGCAATCCATTGTTTGAAGACGAATTTCTTCACTACCTGCAATCCACCCCTTTAAGCATTGATATGGATGCTGTTCCAGAAGGCACTGTTGTCTTTCCACATGAACCCATTATCAGAGTTCGTGGCAATATTATCCCCTGCCAACTCTTCGAAACCCCACTGCTGACACTTATAAACTTCCAAACCCTCATTGCCACAAAAGCTTCTCGAGTATGTGCGGCAGCTAAAGAGGATACAGTGCTCGAGTTTGGACTCCGAAGGGCGCAAGGTTTTGATGGTGGATTGTCAGCAAGCCGAGCAGCTTACATTGGAGGCTGCCATGCAACCTCAAATGTCATGGCAGGAAAACTATTCGATATACCTGTTAGAGGCACGCATGCCCATGCGTGGGTGATGATGTTTGATACTGAGATGGACGCTTTTGAAACCTATGCCAAAGCCATGCCGAATAATTGTGTATTTTTGGTCGATACCTACAACACCGTTGAGGGCGTTAGAAAAGCCGCACAAGTGGGTCAAAATCTCAGAGCCAAAGGCCATGAGATGGTCGGTGTGCGCTTGGACTCTGGAGACATGGCTGATCTAAGCAAGCACGCACGGAAGATTTTGGATGATGCAGGGTTTCACAATGCAAAGATTGTGGCATCGGACTCCCTCGATGAACTCAAACTCGAAATGCTTAAAAGCCGTGGAGCACAAATTGATGTCTGGGGTGTAGGAACCAACTTAGTGACCGCACGTGACCAACCTGCACTTGGCGGGGTATATAAATTGGCTGCTGTCCGTGAACCAGGAGGCGCATGGGAGCCAAAAATTAAATTGTCCAATACACTGATAAAGGTATCAAACCCTGGGATTCAGCAAATCAGGCGATACTACAGACAAGATGGACGGCCACTGGCTGACATGATTTATGACGAGTTGAAAGGCCCAAGCAAATCACCGACAATTCGAATTTTTGACGCAAATGCCACTTCTCAATCAATTGAATTAGGAACACCATACAAAGACATGTTGGAATCAGTGGTGATTTCGGGAAAACGAGTAAAAGATTCTCCAGATATCCACCATATTAGATCACATGCGAAGGCTCAGTTGGCGAGTTTCGACTCTGGTGTGCGTCGTTTTCACAACCCTACGACATATCCAGTCGGCCTTGAAACCCAGCTACACAGTGAAAAAATGATGTTGTTTAGAGCACACAGATGAAAAATCTTCTTTTACACAGTCCTGAATACAAGGAACTGGCAGAAAAATTGGCCAGCAAAATCAATTACGACCGTGGCCGCCTTGAACTAAATACATTTCCGGATGGCGAACGCTACATGCGAATTTTAACGGATGTTCGGGACTGCGATGTTTTTTTTCTCGGTGCGGCTCAATCTGATGCAGCCAGTCTTCAAACATTTGATCTGGCCTGTGGCATTGTTGAAGCCGGTGCGAAAAGGCTGACACTCATTCTTCCCTACTTCGGCTACTCCACAATGGAACGCAGAATACTGTCCGGTGAAATTGTCACAGCAAAAAATAGGGCGCGGTTGTATTCAGCAATTCCCAAAGCGCCCTATGGAAACCGTATTTTTTTACTAGATCTCCATGCAGAAGGAATTCCCCATTATTTTGAGGGAAATACATTTGTATTTCATCTCTATGCAAAAGAAGCCATTATCTCAGGTGCCAAACAACTTGGAGGCCACGAATTTGTATTGGGTTCGACAGATTCTGGTCGAGCAAAGTGGGTTGAATCTCTGGCCAATGACATGGGTGTACAGGCTGCTTTCATTTATAAAAAACGACTTTCAGCCACAGAAACGAAAGTCACTGCAGTCAATGCACATGTGAAAGGAAAGCATGTCATCATTTACGATGACATGATTCGGACTGGTGGTTCACTTATCGGTGCAGCCCAAGCGTACATGGACGCCGGTGCAGAAAAGCTGTCTGTCATTACCACGCACGGTATATTTCCCGGCAATGCAATTGAACGTTTAAAATCGTCTCGCATCATTACACAAGTGCTTTGTACTGATTCACATCCAAACGCTGTAGAACAGGCCAAGATTCATTCCGATTTTATTACCATTTTGGGTATTGAAAACTTGCTTGCTGAAGCCATCGTACACCAACACTAATACAGCTCCAATACCACGCATCGGAAGCATCAGTTGTAAGCGATGGGACGCACAATATTGCACAACTCAGTAGCGATCTCTGCATGGCCAAGAACACTAGGATGCACCTCATCGATGAACCGTAACTTCCGTTTTTCTGAGGGCAACTGCTTGAAGACTTTTTCCATATCCACCAAGTTCACGCCATTCTCATACGCCAACTTATCAGCCACAAGTCGGTATCGAACCATTGTTTCATCCAATCCTGTTTCATTACTCGGCAACAGTAAAATAATGGGCTCGGCACCATGGGCCCTGACCATATCAATCATGGACTTAATGTTGTACTTGTACTGCGCCAGTGAGACACGCCTTAATGTTCCTGAGTCGTCGCCTTTGAGAACACGGTTTACAGCCAAAGGGGGTGACAACGGTTTGATATAGGTAAACCAAGTCTGCGACAACAAACGAATGATGGGACTTCTAGAGAACACAAAGTGATTGAGAAGACTTTGATGAAAAGCCAGTCTGTCTAGGTCCGCCATAAAATCGTCATCTGATCGGTGCGTTCGCATCAAGTCTGACCACAGGTTGGACAAGACCACCCATTCAATGTCCTCATTTTGAGATAATATTTCGCTCAGAAGGCGTAGACTTTGACTAGAACTGTATCCAGATATGCCCCCATTAATTAACCCCGTATCCACACAGCTGGCCGTCTGGTAAAGAAGAGTGTCTTCCGCATTGACACCAAAACCAAACATAGTCGAGTCGCCAATTCCAAGCAAAGTAGGCTTCTTATTCAGTCGATGAGTCCTTAAACCATGTTCATCATGTGAGTACAAAATGCCTTCTCTGGTAAAGCTGGAAAGCGGTTTGGGAGACCAAATGCGAGCGGAATGAAATGGCATTAATTCATCTTGCCGATCATTCTGAAAAGACATCTCAGGTAGCCAAGGCAACAACAATATGGCCAAGACTTCAAAACAAAGCCAAAACACAACCACAGAGAAAACAAACCGAGCAAAACTGAAAAGGGAAGAGGCTACCATAGATAAAACTTGAGTGACTAGGTTCAAAAAAGCCTCTAACGCTCATTTTGACTCAGCCAACTAATTTGGTGTTGTCAATCAGAACAACAATGTCACACCATGAGAACAAACAGTTCAAAGCGGATTGCAAAGAGTCTTTCTTGGACCAGTCTTTAAAACCAGTTAAGGCTGTTCATCCAATTTCAATGGTGGACCATGTTGTTTTTCGCCTTATCACTTTGCTTTGCACATCCCATCGATCCGTTTCGTCAGCTTGAGGAACATCTCCCAACGCCCAATTTACTTCGAACAGCTTCTGGACGAGCAGGTCCAGACTACTGGCAGCAAGAAGCCAATTACGAAATACATGTTCAACTCGATGAGTATGCCAATACATTGACTGGACAAGAGATTATCACATATACCAACCATTCCCCTCATCCATTACCCTATCTATGGGTACAGCTTGATCAGAACTATCTCAGCGCACAGTCTGGACGAGAACTGATAATGTCAGCACCTCACATGAATACCCTAAGTGAAGGCAATCTTAGGCGACTGATAACTCGAGAAACTTACAACGGTAAAATGGTGATTGAACGAGTCGCTCAAACGGACGGCAGTCCGTTCGAGTATTCCATTGTCGATACCATGATGCGGATTGATCTCACAGAACCTCTTGGTTCAGGAAGCAGCATTAAGTTCAGCATTGATTGGCACTACACCATCAACAATGCCAGGGCCATTTGGGCAAGAACCGGCTTTGAGTATTTTGAAGAAGACGGTAACAAAATCTATGAAATAGCACAATTTTATCCAAGAATGGCTGCATTCACTGATGTTCATGGTTGGCATCATCGTCAATATCTCGGTAGAGGCGAGTTTACGCTTGAGTTTGGAGACTTTGAGTTGTTTGTGACAGTTCCCAAAGATCATGTTCTGGGAGCGACTGGAATCCTTCAAAACCCAGATGAGGTTTTGACGGCTGCACAGCAGCGCAGATTGGAGAAATCGAAGACATCGTCCAAACCAGTATACATTGTAACCCCCAATGAAGCTCAAACCAACGAACTTCATAAATCACAGCGTACGGCCACCTGGCACTTCAAAGCCGAAAATGTGCGTGATGTGGCCTTCGCCACTTCACGAAAGTTTATTTGGGATTCAATGGGTGTGAAAGTCAATGACAATACTGTACTGGCACAATCATTCTATCCCAACGAAGCAGAACCATTATGGTCAACATACAGCACGCACGCAGTCGCTCACACTCTCAAAGTGTATTCGGATTTTGTATATCCATACCCTTACCCGAGCGCCATTTCTGTGAATGGACCAATCGGTGGAATGGAATACCCCATGATCTGCTTTAATGGTCCAAGACCACTCGAAGACAAAACTTATGCGGGAACAACTGAAAATGGTCAGCCTTGGCGGCACAGCAAGTATGGCCTCATTTCTGTCATCATCCATGAAGTTGGACACAACTGGTTTCCAATGATCATCAATTCAGATGAACGCTCATGGGCATGGATGGATGAAGGGCTCAATACTTTTGTTCAATACATAGCCGAAAGCACCTTTGAGACGGACTATCCATCTCGACGAGGTGAACCTCGCACCATGGCAAGGTACATGCAGTCGGAAAATCGAGTTCCAATCATGACAGATTCAGAAGCCATACCGCAATACGGAAACAACGCCTATGCTCTGCCTGCGGCAGCGCTCACACTGCTTAGAGAAACCGTCATGGGGCCCGAACTGTTTGATTTTGCATTTCAAGAGTACAGCCATGAATGGGCATTTAAAAGGCCCATGCCTGCCGATTTCTTCCGTGTCATGGAAGAAGCATCAGGAATGGACCTCGACTGGTTTTGGAATGGTTGGTTTTACAGTACCAGCCATGTGGACATCGCTCTACGCAATGTGACACACTATACTCCCGCTCCAAAAGACCCGACTTTAAGTTCAACATTGAAAAAGGCAAAGCGTGCGGAAGCACCCAAGTCCCCCCTTCAAGAAAGGGCCAAAGACTTAGAAAAATACATTGAGGACTTTCCGGAATTAATTGATTTTTACACAGACTATGATGCACTCGATGTCACGGAAGACGACCTCAACAAGTTCGATGAGTTTATGGCTGAGGCCAGCGTAGAAGATAAACAAATGCTGAATTGGGACCAGCCCTACATTCGAATTGAACTCGAAAATCTTGGGGGACTTGTGAGCCCAGTCCCAGTGACCCTCGTCTATGACAATGGCACCAGTGAAACCATTCGTCTACCTGTTGACATATGGCGAAAAAATCCACTTCAGTTTTCAAAACTCATCCCGCTGTCTGCTTCACTCGACCATGTCATAATAGACCAAAAGTGGGAAACAGGAGATGTTGACAGAAGCAACAACCGGTTCCCAAAGTCAATTGAAAATGAAACTTACGAGGTCGAGTTTTCAACTGATCCCCCTGAAAACCCGATGCAAAAAGCTCGCAAAGACCAAAAAGAGGCCACAGAATAGTCTGCCAGTTTCCGTATTACTGTCTATACTTTAATGGGAAGAAGAGAGGCGAACCATGTATTTCTGGTTGACAGCATGCATGCTGTCTGAAGGCAAGCCACAGTCTGAGATAACTGCAGATGACAGCACATCAGACCCAGCCACATCTTTCGACAGTGCCGCTGAACCCGCTGACAATGAAACAGACATCTGCGATTCTATTTTTTTACTTGAACTCAGCAATGATTATTCGAACGAGTACATCTGGCGATACGACATTCAAACACACAGCTATGACTTAAGTGGTCAACTAGATTGCCCCAAAGTCGTTTCGGATGACTTTCTTGTCGCCCTAAGTGCCGACAGCAAAGGATTGTTATGGGCCATCAGTCACGAAAGCGATGTATTTGTCATTCGCAACGACACACTCGACTGTAGCTATACTCAAATCAAAGCACAAAGTGAACACCCCCCATTTATTGGCCGTTCTTTAGCGTTCCTTCGGCAAAACCTAGAGGCCGATGACGAACTTTATTTTTCTGGGGTTAATCAGTATCCACCAACCAACGATACACCGGCGGTAATTGCAAAGCGCAATGATTTAGGTGTCTCAGATGTTACAACTATTCCCACACTGGTGGGCACTGATGCTTTTATTGATTTGGCTGGAACTGCAGACGGGCGACTCTTTGGTCTCAGACCCAATGGTGCTGAAACGGCCATTATCGAACTTGATCCCGTCGGTGGGTCCGTCATACAAGAGTGGCCGACTTCAGCACCTGCTCCAAGGGGATGGTCGTTTGTGTGGCATGACAACCGATTTTGGCTTTTTGTCAGCCTAGATGCAAGTTCGACCAGTGTGTACCACTTCGATCCAAGCAACTATACCCTCACCCTTGAAAACACCATTCCCTTCCAAGTTGTTGGGGCTGCCCTCCCAGCCTGCGTGAATGAAAACTCAGGCTCATGATTGTCCTTTTACTGGCTGCTTGTACTACCAATAGGCTCGCAAACAAGCTGAGTGATTCCCATTCTGAGGTGATTGAAGACGATTCGATGCTTCAAGACAGCGCATACCAAACTCAGACTGGCATAGACACCAGCGAAGCCATTGACACGGGTTCCACTGATACTGCTCTAACGGACACTGCTGCTTCTCCTCGACTTGACCCCTGTCAGCAGATCATTTTGCTTGAAGCCTACGGGGCTGCAAATCGATTGTGGCAGTACGACATTGAGGGTGGACAAAGCCATCCCGTTTTAACACCCGATTGCTCAGGCATGACCGCACTGAGTGCCAGCAGCAAAGGAAAGGTGTTCGGTTTAAAGCACAGCACTCAAAAACTGTATGAAATTATGCCGGCCACCGGAGAGTGTATCGAAACAGCACTGCCGCAACATCCAGACTATCCCGAACTACAGGTCAGAGGACTAGCCTTTGTGGGTTTTGAAGAGACCGAAAAGCTTTATGTTTCAGCACTGGAGAGTCCCACTAATCTTCAGGCCATCCTATTCGAACTCGATGACCAAGACTTCAAGCTTGTGTCGCCATTAATCGGGCTAACAGAGGAAAAGGCCTATGTCGATTTAGCGGGTACCAGCACCTCAAGGCTGTTTGGTTTACATCCGTCAAATGGTGGAAGTGTCATCAAAGAATGGGTGCCAAGCACTGGTCAACAAATCGCAAACATGCCCACCATGGCCCCACAACCTTCGGGCTGGTCTTTCGTCTGGCATGAGGGTACTTTTCGGATGTTTATCAGTACCCAAGGCAGCCACACTTTTGTCTTTGACTTTGACCCACAAACGGGCAGTCTAACAGCGTTGCCTGATCTTTCATTTCGAGTCGTTGGAGCTGCGCTAGCCAGTTGCGCACCAGACGAATCTGGTTCCTAGTCCAAGGAAAGTGCACCGCTCGTCAATGCCTCAACAATGTCTTTTTCATGGACACCAGCATCCCGAAGAATGGCTCTGCCATCTTCCCCGGGAGCGGATAGTTTTCCCCGAATGTCTCCGATGGGTGGAAGAACTTGACCATGCCTAACGCGGCCTCTGATCACAAAATGTTCATCATGAACGGCTTCTTCGGCTGTTCGAACTTTTGTGACACACGCCTCTTTTAAGGCTTCCTCCCAGTAATCACTTGTCTCTTTCTGAAACCCCATTGCGAGTGCTTCTTCCGATAAACCACCAAAGCGATCCAACAGCGGCTTCTGAAACTTGGGTTCGATTGCACCAACGGCAACCCATCTTCCATCCGCACATCGATAGCAACGGTAAAAAGAGGCGCCGCCAGACAGCGCTTCACCGCCTGCTTTAAGCAACCGACTTTCAGCGATGGCGCCTGCCAACAGTGGAGCAGAAAGTGCGAGTGCTGAATCTGTCAAAGACACATCAATGACCTGTCCTTTTCCGGTTCGAAATCGCTTTACCAAGGCAGCTGAAATGCTCATTGCTGCAGTCAGGGCACCACACATGTCGGCGATTTGAACGGCAGGCAGAGCCAATTGATCTTCATGAACAGCTTGAGCAGAAAGCAGTCCGGTGAGAGAGATGTAGTTAATGTCGTGTCCTGGCCAATCCCGCATCGGCCCACTTTGACCATATCCAGACAATCGGGCAATCACAAGATGAGCGTGTTCACGCAAGAGTTGATCGGGTTCAAGTCCCATTGTTTCAAGGACCCCTGGCTTAAATCCTTCCACCAGCACATCGTAATGAGACAACAGCTTTCGAATAAGTGACTGTGCCTCAGGTTGCCTTGTATCGAGCGTCAGTGATCTTTTCCCCTGAGCAAAACAGCGAAAATACACACCAACACCATCCACAAAAGGAGGAATGTGACGCGCCAAGTCACCGCCAAGCGGCTCTATTCTGTCAACACTTGCTCCAAGCCCTTGAAGATACCAAGTACAGGCAGGTCCAGGCAAGAGACGGCTTAAGTCAAGGATGCGAATACCATCCAGCATTTGCTGTGTTGACAAATTACCCTCGGACCTTGAAGTTCCAACTGTGAGAAAAGTCAGGCCAACGATCAATGTCGATGTGGTTGCTGACTAACCACTTGAGATTGTTACTGGGCGCTGAAAAGGAATACATGGGGCGTTCGGGCAAAAGGAACTCAAAGGGAATCTCAACCGAATCTCGAGGGTAGGCCTCCATTTCAGATTGAACAACCACCTCTTGGTTAACCAAGTTCTTGGTATAAGTGGTTTTATTGGTCCCAGATCCTCTCACCACCACTTCTTTGCATATAACCGTCACATTGACACTGTTTATTTGCAGTTTTTTCTGTGGGGTAAATGAGATCATCCCAGTAAGAGTTTGACCAGGAAAATAAGCTTCTTGATCAAGTCGAAGTTCAACGGGACCAACTGCTTTTAGGGCAATCCGGTTTCTAATAACAACAAACCCTATTCCACCAATGACAAGTGCAAAAATAGACGAGAATATCAAAGCCACAATGGCACTAAACTGCCCATTAATGACGGATATGAGTGAGGTGACAAAGATGACAAGTGGAATCATCATCATAAAACCCAAAACGATTGCGCCAATGATTGACGAAGTGGTGTTCTTTTGGTCAAAAACCTTGACATCTTCAATGGGCTTTGGCCGCTCGGCATCAGGATTACTCACCAAAACAAAATCAATTTCACATTTTGGGTCGAACGCCCATGCCACATCCACATTGGCCTTAATAATCCAGTCTACATTGAGGTACTGTCCATGATAGGTCAGTGGCGCTTCTGGCAAAACAAATCCGCAGTGAAGTTCAAGCTGTTCGCCTTCACCAATCTCCCCACTGTAAACTGAAATGCGTTCAACTCTTTTGGTACTGGTGTTGCCTTTGCCGTGCGCTCTTCTAATGAGATCAACGGTAATTTCCTTACAAGAAAAACTGGTGTTCCCATTGACCCAAAGGGTCACTTCAGCAGTCTCTCCTGGAAAGAACTGTCTTTTATTCAACTCTATTTCTAAATCACATTTGGCCATCGGTTGCCTCACCCCAAAAGAACTTATTGTTTTGAAGCCCCTTTTCAACATCCATATAATCATCATACAAAAGAGTTTCCATCGATCGAATGTCGTCTCCATATGTTGAAATCAGATCATTCATATAGGAATCAGTCATGATGGGAAGGGCTTGATTACTCCTTCTGGCATAGCAGACTCGACGCTTGAGGATTAATTTGATCACATGCGGGTCTTTCTGATGAACATTGACTGTGTGCACATAGAAGCCTCTACGTTCAAGCAATGCGGTGTGGTCTTCATGGGTTCCCAAAATTAAGTTTCTGTGATTGCGAAAGTGGCGCCATCTTGACCAACGGGTCATTCGTTGAGATTCGTCGATAAAACAAGTCTGGTCATTGGGAATTTTTGGTAAAGGTTTGGGATCTTGAAGTCGATCATGTAAGTAGACGAAGGGTGAGCAGAGATGGTGTTGGTGTAATGCTCTCATGTGCGTAGATTTCCCTCTACCTTGATCTCCAATAAACTGAATGGCCACACCAGGCTGACCGAGCATTTTGAGAAGTGGCGATAATTCAATGTGAACCACTTGCAGCCATTCATTGTCTTCCATCCCCCGAAAAGGGTTCCATCTGAGATTGAAATGGGCGTACAACAAATCCATTCTATTACCGGCTCAAAAGATTGACTTGGGTCTCACGAACAAGGGTTTCCAAAAAAGCATCCCCGTCTGCAGAAGACAGCAAGTCAGACCAAAGCATCAACTGTCGGTCACGGTAAATGTCTATGTGATAAGTGTTTTCTGCAGATAATGTGACCCGTTGCTCAAGCCTAACGCGCTTACCGAGAACTTTAGAGGAATGCAGCCTTATGCTGGTCGTATGGTCATGGGTCTCTCCCCATTGACCAGCCAGCGCTAATGATTTGGCATCATGGAAACCTGTGGGCCAGTTTAAGGCATTTAAACTGCGGCCACCGTACCAAATAAATATTTCACAAACTTGAATGAGCGGAAGCCGATGAGGACCAACAGTAATTGTCTGCGGCACTTCGAGGTTTTCAATCTGACTAAGTGAAATGGTCATTTCCTCAGCTGTTAAGAGACTGTCGTTGAAATCAATACAGGGAACGAGTTGTATACCACCAAATACCATCGCTGAGTCCCCTATCCAAAGTTGATGGGTTGACCCAACAGGCCAAATATTTTCGGAATTGTTGTCCCAAGAAAGCGTTACCCAAAGCGCTGTGTTCTTGAGTTGTTCGCCAGTATCAAGCTGCTGGGACATTGGACTTAAGCACGACAGAAATAAGAGATTGGACAGCAGTAAATTCATAGATAAGAAACATAACGGTAAATGCACATCAGGGGGCAAAATGCAGAGCACAATCCGAGGTATTGATGGTGTGAAGGGCGGTTGGATTTTTGCCACAGGTTCGGTATTTGGAGACAAAATAAGCAACATTCGCTTGAGCTTTCATTCATCGCTTAATGAGGTCGAACTTACAGAAGTTGACCTCGTTGGAATTGACATGCCCATTGGCTTACCAGTTCAAACCAACAAAGGAGGAAGAACAGCTGAACGCATGGCTCGTAAACACCTCCCAGGAAGGGCCTCAAGTATATTTTCGACCCCTTGCAGGAGTTGTTTGTCAGCAAAAAGCTATCAAGACGCACTTGCCATTTCAAGGGCATCTGGCCCTGATAAATTGGGTTTGAGCAAACAAAGCTACAACATTCTTCCCAAAATAAAATCATTGGATGACCTTTTACAAAAAAACCAACATTTGAGATCAAAAATTTATGAGTGTCATCCAGAACTAGCGTTTACAATGATGTCTCCAAGTATGGCTTTTGAAACAAAGCACAGCACCAATGGACGAGCACAACGGCTAATGTCCTTAGAATCCCTTCAGGTCATTCCTAAACAATGGCTCAAAAAATACCCCATCATCGATCAACTTGATGCACTGGCGTGCCTTTGGTCAGCCCATCGAATACTTTCTGGTACGGCGATGATGGTTCCAAACCCGCCTCCCTCTGATGAAACGGGATTAAGAATGGCCATTAGTTGGTAGACTTGTTGGGTAAAATCGCTTCACTTGGGATTTGGTAGTCAAGCGGAGACGCTTTCTCAAGCATAAATTCACGGCGAGACATTGAAATATAATTGTGGCCTATCTCCACTTGCCTGCCATCCCAAACACGGACACCTTCAGCATCCATTCGAGCGTTCATAATGGCTTTTTTGCCACTTTCGCAGATTGTCTTCAACTCGTTTAGTTCATCTGCCCAAGCTAAGAGGTATTGGGAACCTGGAAAGGGCTCACCACGAAAGTCTGTTCGCAAACCATAACAAAGGATAGGAATGTTTAGTCGGTCTACTGCCAGACTCAGCTGCAGCACTTGAACAGGTTGTAAAAACTGGGCCTCATCTATGAGCACACAATTAATTTTTTGTTCGGCATGCTTCTTTGAAATAAGTACCAACAAATCCTTTTGTGAATCGAACAGAGTAGCAGGGCGCTGTAATCCGATTCTAGATGTGATCACTCCTTCCCCGTATCGATCATCTAGCCGACAGGTCAACAGCAATGTGTGCATTCCCCGTTCACGGTAGTTGTGATCTGATTGCAAGAGCATTGCACTCTTACCAGCATTCATTGCAGAATAGTAAAAATAGAGCTTAGCCATCCTTTCTCCAAATATGTGAAAAGAGGTAATTGTTTTGGAGAACTTAATCAATACTCAATCCGAAATTACAGTGACCGTGTCTTATGCAATGCTCTCGCTTTCCAATTCCAAATAAATTTCACATCAAGTCCACAGATGACCCAATTGATGAATAAATATGTTAAAGATCTAATTGTACTAACAGTGCTTGTCTGAGGAACATATGAACTACACCAGCAACCCAATCTTCAGTCGCATGTACTCCCCCTATCGTCTTGCACCACTCAAAACATCTGCCGTTACCGAGCACGCCACTGTACAATCTA
>JAYYJC010000012.1:0-4399 GCA_036146655.1 Myxococcota bacterium
GTTGCGAATACGATTTATTCCGTATCGACACCCCCAAACATCTCGCTCTTAACCCCGGTCGATGGTGATGTCTTTGCGGAAGGTGCCGTTGTCCTATTTGAAGGAACCGTCACCGATGGCGAGGATCAACCATCAGACATTGCGTTTACATGGGAATCCGCCCAAGCAGGCTCATTTTCAACACAGGGTGCCAACTCAAATGGCGAGGTCAGTGTGACAGTCAGCACCCTTCCAGTTGGGCAGCACGACATCACCGTCACAGCTACCGACACTGCTGGCTTATTCGATACTGAAACACTTACCATACGAATAAATCAAGCACCTACTCAACCTTCAGTGAGCATTGTCCCCAACCCAGCGAGTACCACAGATGGCTTGGTCTGTACCGCTTCCGGTTCAACGGATCCCGATGGGCAAAGCATCACTTACAGCTTTCTTTGGTCTCTAAACGGTGTGCCCACCTCATACAACAGTGCCAACCTGAGCGCTATGGCCACCAGTAAAAATCAAGAGTGGACCTGCACGGTCACTCCTAATGACGGCATGTCAGATGGGGTGCCAGGCTTGTCAAGCATCACCATTGTCAACTCTGCACCAGTCATGAACAGCGTGACCATTTTACCTGGCAGCAATGTCTCAACCACAGCTCAACTCACTTGCGTGGCCGCAGTCAGCGATATCGACAACGAACCACTCACCACTTCGTACAGTTGGTCACTCAATGGGTCGCCTGTGGGTACTGGGGACACGCTGGACCTCAGCAATCTGGGCGCACAGCTCAATGACTCTGTTGCATGCACAGCAACAACCATCGACTCAGACGGTGCATCTGCCTCTGGCTCATCAACGGCCACCGTGTCCAACGGCCCACCGGTTATTTCTTCTGTGACCCTTTCACCGAGCTCAGCCTATACCAACACCACATTGACGGCCAGTCCTGTAGCCAGTGATCCTGAAGGGGACCCCATTTCTTTCAGCTATCAATGGCGAGTAAACGGTGTATTACAGTCGCCATCTTCAAACATCCTCGACGGAGCACAGTACTTTGACAGAGATGATTTGGTCGCTGTAACAGTGACAGCCAATGATCCCAACCAAAGTGGCACCCCCTACACTGCCTCCACGACCATACTCAATACCGCCCCAACATCGGCAACGCCAAGCATTTCACCCACGAGCCCAATCGAAGGTCTTGATGACATCATTTGTGAGATCACTGCATCATCGTCGGATGAGGATGTGGACCCCATTGACTACATCATCACATGGACGGTTGACGGCATTGACTACCCAGATGGCGACACCGCAATGGGCTGGCAAGGTCCAGGAACCACCACCCACATTGATGACACGGTCCCAGCCATCGATACAATGGCAGGCGATATCTGGATCTGTACGGTTACCCCAACAGATGGAACCGATGACGGTCCCTCATCAACCAGCAGCGTGACGGTTTCACCGTCGAGCAGCTGTGGGAACAATATTCTGGATACGAACGAAGAATACGACCCTGCACCCGGTCCCTACAACAATATTTCCATCGATCCGATCACCTGCCGCTGGGACTTTTCCTCTGTCAATCAGCTTTACTGCAATGGGGGCTGCACCTGGTCAGGTGGCAGTGACTGCGATCAAACAGAAGCCGATATCTTCTGTAAACTCAAAATGGACAATCCAAACTCCACTGCGATTTCATGGACCAATACAACTGCGTTACCTGAACATGGATTTCCGTGCAAATCATACCCGGATCCTATTAATGTTGTGAACCGCGGTGTTTCAGTGACTGTAGTTTACCAAGATTCTAGTATTCTAGGCAATCATGGACCTGGAAGTGTCATTGCTTATCCGATTTGTACAGACCCGTGATCCTAGCCGAGAACTTTTGAATTTTGGCTGAACAACACACTGTGCGTTTGTGGATTAAAACCGGTTTTTGAAAAGTAACAGCAGCGGCCACAATAAGTTCATGCAATTGTTTCGATGAATTGAGCACACATTCTGAATTCAGGATTAAGTTGGTGTCATCATTGGGAGGACCATCATGATACTTGCAGAGCACCTCAGTGCGCTTGGACACTCCAAAAAAGAACTCAAATCCCTGCTCCAAAATGGAAAGGTATACCACCACGGGGTACCAACTTCGGACGACCGCCGAGAGGTCGACCCTGACAAGATTGAGATTCGCCCCAGAGGCCCAAGACTAACTCCGGGCCGTGACCCTGTGATTGTGTATAAGGACAAGTCCGTCGCCGTGGTCTATAAACCTGCAGGCTACCTTTCGGTTCGCGCCCCAGGGCGTCACAAGGATCCAAACATCATGGGCTTTGTTCATCGGATTTGCGATAAAGCACTCCCCGTCCACCGGCTTGACGAAGACACCTCAGGTCTAATGCTAGTGGCACTCACTGAAGCCGCACAGCACCACATCAAAGCCCAGCTCGAAGCCCGAACGGTTGAACGGGTTTATCTGACACTCGCAGCCGGAAACCTGTCTTCTTCAATCACCATTGATTCCATTCTCACTAGAAACAGAGGCGATGGACGGCGTGGGACAGCCGACCGCATTCGGTCCCAATACGACAAGCGAGCCGTCAGTCATTTCACTCCCATTGAGCACCTAAAAAAGGCCACCTTAATCCAAGCCAAACTTGAGACGGGACGCACGCATCAAATTCGAATTCATCTGTCGGAAAACAAACACCCCGTCCTTGGAGATTCACTGTACGCACCACCAAAAATTCAACATCTAGCGCCTCGATTGGCGCTTCACGCCCACAGCATTGGGTTTGAGCATCCCAGCACTGGAAAAATAATGTCTTTTGTCGCTCCATTGGCTGACGATCTAGAACGGCTACGCAGGCGACTGACTTTCAAAAAAAACACCCACTAAACAAACCAATCATCAAACTCTATCAGGTGAATTCCCTCAGCGGGCACATCGACCAGAAGAATTGGCCAGTCTGGGAAAATAAGCGAATATTCAAGAAGTTGACGGCGGGTTGCAGGCCAGTTTGGATTTGGGGCATTTTGGCCTGTCTTGACTTCCGCCACAAAACGCTGTCCTGATTTTTCAACAATAAAATCAATTCGGACTTCAATTTCAACGGCTTTTCGGTCCACATAAAATCGGCTTTTCGCACGGTGTTGTGCAGAGACAATACGATACCCCTTAGAGGCCAAAATGGCTTTTGCAGCTTGCTCACCTTCGACAGCACCTCGACTTCTTTTTTGGGCTGACTGCCCCGCTTTTTTTTGGCTGCGGCGCAGAGAGACCCACAAATAAAAAATAAGAAGAAGCAGAAGAACAATTGTTACTTTCTCGAACACATGGCTCCTTTGGAGTGAAAGGATTAAAGAACAATTCAACAGACTTGGTTTTGTCAAGTCGGTTTCAGGTAGAATAAGAGCAAATTAGCACATAAGGATTTAATTGTGGCCATCGAACCCCAGTTGAATGACTCACCCATTATCGTCTTGATGGATCCCAATCTGTATCTGGATTCACTCAACCATCGTGCTGATATTGTTCGAGCAAGCATTGTGGATGAAGTCGCACAAATTGCAGTTCGACGCCCGCCATGGCTCACTGTTATTTCAGGAGACACCACAGATGGAAGGCAATTAATCAGCCGTTTAAAACGGCACCCCAGTACCCGCACATTGTCACTTGTCGCCGTAGAGACACCTCTCTCAGCAGAACAGAATGAGCCCTCTTCAAGAACTCAGGCTGACCATCATGTTTTACGTTCATCACTCGTTGAGTTCATCACTGATAGACTCAACTTATTGACCTCAAATGTCCCGCTTCCGGAGTGGATGAGAGAGAAGCTTAAGAAGATGCTCATTCAGCATCGACAACAACAGTCACTGATTACTCAACTCAATGAGGATGTGGCTGCACGGCAAGACCACATCGATGCGCTACGAACGCAGGTCAACACATTACAAACCAAGCTGATTAAGGCTGAACAGTTTGTGGAATCCTCAAAAGAGGCCCGTAAAACAGCGCTAACAAATGCAGACAACGCAAAGGTTGAAGCTTTACAGGCAAGCTCTCAGCTGAAAGCCCTTAATGAAACCTTAAAAGGCGAGAATGAGGGCGAAACCCAAGTCACTCCTCTGGTTTTACAGGCAGAAGCCGAAGCACTTCGTATGGAGTTGGTTACCCTCAGAGGAGAGCGTGATCGTTTCCGTGAACGAATCAGCGAGTTTGAAACCGTGCAAGATGAGTTACTCGCTCAAATCAATGCCCTCGAAGCACAGCAACTGGACTGGGAAAAGGAGCGGCAAGGTCACAAAGACGAGCGCGATGATCTGCTAAATCAGATCGATGAGATCAAAAAAAGCACCGCTGAACTGCTGACCGAAGAAGATGTTCATACTCGAACCCTAGAGC
>JAYYJC010000013.1:0-2700 GCA_036146655.1 Myxococcota bacterium
TGAATGGGAACCAGGTGGTATTGATGATCCCGAGGTCGATCATAAAAGGGATTTTTATCCAATTTACCACCAAAAAAAACCAAGCTGTCGTACCCACAAATACCACCTTAGGAAGCCGCATGGAAATAAAGTAAAATGCCGCAACCGGCCCAGCGGCATTTGCAATCATAGTGGCGAATCCCCCTAGGATTCCGAGAAAGGACCGAAGAAATAAACCGTGCGTCTTCGCACTTTTGTCCGACAATCGCTGATGCACAAAATGTAAGACTGTCAGCCCCAACAACATCCCACCCATGAAAACACGAACGGTCTCGGAAGACAACCGTTGAAAGCACAGATATCCGAGTATTATTCCCACGATGGCCCATGGCAACAAACGAGCGACATCTCTGACCTGTGCGTGTTTGCGATAAATTCGGACGGCCACGATGTCTGATGCGCATAAAATGGGCAACAAAACCCCAACCGACAGTTTGGGATCAGGTAAAACAATGGCATACATCGCAACCGTTAAATTGCCCATCCCTGGTAATCCACCTTTACCAAGGCCAATAAATATGGCACCTAAGACTCCAAAGATCCAATGGCTGAGCACTAATTCGTTCATGATTGTAAATTTTCCTCACAGCCGCAAATGAGCATTGTAGAATGCATTCACTATACAAGGCATCATGATAACTTTCCGATTTATTGTAAATATGGCTATGGCCAGCCCAAGTCACCCCATCTTACCGAACGATGAACCAATCGGTCTTCTCACAGAAGGCCTCTGGTTAAGCGATGCCGAGGAGGCCTTGGAATATCGTCCTTTTGAAGCCCAAGTGGATGGCGCACTTCAAAGTGAGGATGGTCACACCATTGTCATTCAAGATGGCACGGCCGTATCCTACACCAACCTTGGCTGTGCAAGCAGCACCATTGCCTTAGAAGGCATCGTACATGCACTGGCACCTACACCAGAAGGGTTTGCAGGGTACATACTGACGGAAATCTCCGCCAGCGACAACAACTGGGTGCTACACCAAAATCTTGGCGGAACGGCAAGCTGGCCAGCCATTCGACAGTTTTCTGCAACCAAAGCAGACCTTCAATCAACCGAGCTGGGTTGGATGATTCTCAAACTAACAACCGTTGGTTGGACACTTGAGCACAGCATCATTGACGGTGGGCCTCCCACCCCCTACCCCATTGCTCTCTCTGGACATTTGACTTTGCTGGACGCCACTGACACGGAGGCCCTCATCCAATCACGGCAGATCATTCAAGCCGACAAAGACGAAGATGGATTTGTGGTGGGAAGCGAACTGTACCATTGGGACAGTGATAACGGCCTAAGCCTACTCGATACTCGAACCGATGGTCAATACTGGACTCAGGGGGTACTCGGACACAGCCACGGCATTTATGTTCTGACCGATCAGGGACTGGTCCAAAATCACATCAATGGATTTATCGTCGAGAATGGCGACGCTGCGTGCATCTGGAAAAATAAAAGCAGTGATCTGATGTGGGTGTGTCGCCCAACTGTTGGTGATTCTGAATACACCTTTTGGCAAAGCAACGATGGCATTCAATGGACTGGTCGCCTTTCAACTTCGCCTCAACGGAGCTATGATTGTCCAAATGAAGATGCGTCTGATGTTGAAGAAAGCCCATCAAAGGGCTGCCAATCCATGAGCGAACACCACATACCTTTGGCCATCATGATGGTAATATTGTTGGCTTTGACGCACAGATCCAACCGTGATAGTGGGGGCTTTTCGTCCCATTAAGTCGGTTTATCACCCATGAACACCTTACTTTCTTTTGCGTTGAATTCCAGTATATCTCTGGCCAATCCAGACACTGACGCCAAGATTCAACCTGCGATAGACAACCAGCCTGCATTGACAGTGCTCTATTCTGGAAACCTCAAAGGTGTATCCTCAGAACGGTATCCATTTCCCTCAATTGCCCAAATACAAAAAGGAGAAAACAATGGCCAATTGAACAGCATGGATTTTCAACAAGGCCATATCGCTGAACTGGATGGATGGCTGCTTCAAGTTCCTGAATTGGGTTTAAAAGAGGGAATTAAACATCTTAAAAGCAAATCTCTGCGTTGCAAAAGCGGAGAACCCATCTCGGCCATTGAGAATCCATATGAAATACTCCTCGCAGATCCCCGTGGTCAAGATGGGCTTCAGGATTTGCTCTCAGAAACAGACTCTAAGGTGGTCCAGTGGTCTGTTGCCCTCTGTACAGATCAAGACGGTAAAACACTGTCACTCATCAAAAGGGGCCGATCTCAGACAATGCCATCGCTTACAGATTCTGTGATTGAACTTCGAAAATCCTATCGGACTCAATTGGATTTTGGTAAAGGCGCATTTGATGTGGTCAGCATTGGAAAGCCCTCTCAGGAGTTTTCAAGGCTTTACAATCACACCAAAGCACTGATACACAGGGATGCCCATATTTTTGTGGACGCCGGTAACTTCGTCGATGGTGCAAGTAGCATCGTGCCGCATGAAACTTCACTTCACCGTCCAATGGCCTATCAAGCTCTGGCCAACCTCAATCCGTCTGCGCTGGGATTTGGACAGAATGAACTCATTGGTGGATTCCAAAATTTTCTTTCAGAGATTCAACCACATGCGCTTCCTTACATTGCGAGCAATTGGACCTCCGAAAAACCTGAACTTGCAATTCCAACGCATC
>JAYYJC010000014.1:0-6765 GCA_036146655.1 Myxococcota bacterium
ACACTTGAGCATGCCAGAGCACTCAACTGGGTAAGTGGCGTTACACTCGGAGGAATTGTTGTGGTCATCATTGCAGCCGTTGTTGGACAACGGCTCAGTCCGACACAGGAGTCGTCTGAAGAAGGTTTCTCAATCCGAGACTTCATCCTCGACGCTTTTCGAGAAACAGGAAATGCCCTCAGTTCACCAAAATACATCGTGATCAATGTATTGGTGGCCGGAGTCGAAGTGTGGGGAATGGTTTTTTCATTTGCGCTTGGCTTCTGGGCGCTTGGAATTGATATACCCACGCCCTGGACAGCTTCCGCTGTCATGCTCGGGTTTAGCGCTCTTGCAGCAGTCTTGATACCTCCGACCTATGGCGCTGGACCAGCTGCTGCATCTGTTTTCGTGCTTTCACTTTTTGGTATTCCTCAAGCCACAGCACTCGCATTTGCGGCCTTGTGGTGGCTTATCTCACAGGTCCCCTGTGCACTTATCGGCGTACCGTGTATTTGGTTATTAAAGGGTTCAGAATAAAATTTAGCGTTAGAGAGACAGAGATCGGATAAAGAAGGCCTTAGGAGCCCCATAATGAATATTCTACTGCATGACCGCTATCGTCTTGAGGCCATCCTCGGCATCGGCGGACAAGCAGTTGTGTACAAGGCTTTTGATGAACAGCTAAAAGTTGACCGAGCCATAAAGGTTCTGTCACCTCAACTGCTGTATGAAGGCAGAGCACGGCAGCGTTTCGAAGCGGAAGCGCGCATCATGGCCGGACTTGATCATCCAAATGTGGCACAAGTCTACGACATTGTCAGTACTTCTCGGTACCTCTTTATTGTCATGGAACTGTTGGGAAATCAATCACTTTGGGACTGGGTAAAGGTGAATGGTCCTTTGCCAGAAGGCTCAATCATCACACTCATGGATCCAATTCTAGATCTTATCAGTAATGCCCATGAACAGGGAATTGTTCATAGAGACATCAAACCATCAAACATATTAATTGGCTCATCTGGTCAAACCAAACTGACGGACTTTGGAATAGCACACATTCAGCCCAAAGACGATGGTACTCAATTCACAAAGACCGGAACAGTCATGGGCACCTGGGGCTATATGTCACCTGAGCAACGGCACAATTCCAAAACAGTAGATGCTCGTTCAGACATCTATGCAGTTGGAGCCACGATATTTGCACTAATTAGTGGCCGTCGTCCAGTCGATCTCTTTGCCTCGAATCAAGACAGCAGTCTTCTTGAAGGTCTAAGTCCGACCATGATGGCCATCATCCAAAAATGCACCTGCTACACCGCTAACGAGCGATATGAAAATATTCATGTCCTGAGAGCGGCACTTAAAGCCACTCAAAAACATTTCAAGCCGCTTCCAGATGACTTCCAATATCCCAATGGTAAAAATCCAAATGCCATCCCAGAGACGCAAAACCATCCTGACATATTGTCTTTGTTCAGCATCCTTTCACAGCAAGAAGCACAGCCTTTTTCAGATGAGCGTACATTTATTCTAGATGATGGACATACTGCAGTGGTCCATCATGATCTAGATGCTGCCTTTAATTCCAGAAGAACAGAACCAACTGAAATTGAAACCTCCAATCAAAACACCAAACACAACCAAAGTGAGCATTCCACTCCAAAGACAAATCAATCCGTCCAAGGAAGTTCAATTACCATAGAAGAATCATCAAAAGTTCAAGTACAAGCCGCTTCGAAGCGCATTCCAATCGCCGTATCACTTCTAATGTTATTGCTTGTGTTGGGGTCACTGTATGAAGGTTGGAGGCCGGTGACCGTTACAGAAAACGCAAAGTTAAGTCAAGTTGAGACACTCCGCACCTGTCAACTCATCGCTCAAACACTCATTGACCAACAGCATGCGGATGGCGGATTTTCGGGTATCCCTCAGCTGCCATCAAGTCTTTGGGATACTGCCCAGCAAATCAGTGCATTAACCTATGGTCAAAAGTGTGGCATAAGCATTGAAACAGCCCAGCAGGGTGCAGTACAAGCCATGCTGAAATGGCTGGATGAAGACACTTTAAAGTGGCAACATGCATATGGTGCGGGGTGGTTTTATCTTAGTACAGCCAATTTAGAAAACCCCATTCTAACTGCCAAATCCAAAGAATTAGTCGAACGGTTTCGGCTAAAAAATGGTGCTTATGCTGTCACTCTGAAGGACAAAGAAGAGAATAAAGCCGATCCTTATGCCACGACGATGGCTGTTTGGGGAATGTACATGCATATGATTGAAAAATCGCATCTTCCCTATCAAGACACCATTTTGCGCCTTAGTAACATGCTCGAATCAGGACAGTTGAGGGATTACAGTGGCCTAGAAGAGCAGGCTTGGTGGACGCTTTGGATAATCGGGAAGCGTCATCCAGAGTATGCCCCATCAGAGGGTCTCAATCAACTTATCGCAGCGCACATGATACAGCGTTGTAAATGGAATGAGAATCACGACAAGTGCCAAATGACCACTTGGCCATCCGGAAAGATTGAGTTTATTCAGATAGATGGGAAGTCAAATGCCTTGGTTACACAAGGGCTACCGTGGGCTTCTATTGCTGCTGATGCTTTGGTTGAAGCCCCAGGTCTATCGGATGAAACAAGAAGAGACATCGCATTAATCGCCAAATGGACACACCATCGACTCTTCAATGCACCTGAAACCCTTGTGCAATCACCCGGATACATTCTCAGCGAATCGCTCATCGCAATCGCTCATCACCACACCCATTAGAGCAGAGTACTGGCAAGGTCAGTGACTCCCAGCCCGACACCTTCGGATTAAAGGACTTTTTGATGTGTACTCACATCCAACACAGTCCGATCAGAATGGGAGAACCACGAATCACATATCCGTCTTCTCTTAAGCGTATCTCAGTGGTACAGAAATGGTCATTCGCCAAACGCTTGTTTTTACCTTGGCATGCGCCTTGTTTGCCTTCTAAAACAAACATGGGCTGCATGAACAAGATCCATACAGCCCAATCGACGGACCATTAAGGTACGCCGTATTCCGAGATGGGACTAACTTTTAGCTAGGTTTCGGACAACGGTTTGTAGAATGCCACCGTTTTTGTAGTAATCCACTTCAACAGGAGTGTCCAAACGGACAGTCGCTTTAAAGTTGACAACGGATCCATCGGATTTCTTGGCCTCTACGTTGAGCTCCTGAAAGGGCTTCACAGAGTCATTCAGTTCTGGAATGCTAAAACATTCAGAACCATCTAGCCCAAGTTCTTCTGCACCTTGACCGTCCTTAAAACACAGTGGTAAAACACCCATTCCCACCAGATTTGAACGGTGGATGCGCTCAAAACTCTTGGCTATAACCGCTTTCACTCCAAGAAGAAGTGTTCCTTTTGCAGCCCAGTCACGGGAAGAACCCGTGCCGTATTGAGTTCCAGCAAGCACAACGAGTGGGGTTTGGGTTGCCTTGTACTTTACAGCGGCATCGAAAATAAAGTCAACTTCGTTGGTGGGGAAATAAGTGGTGTAGCCGCCCTCAGTTCCAGGTGCAATCTGATTTCGAATACGCACATTTGCGAAGGTACCTCGCATCATGACCTCGTGGTTGCCCCGACGGCTACCAAATGAGTTGAAGTCTTTAGGAGATACACCGTGCTTTTGCAGATATTGTCCAGCAGGGCCGTTAGACGGAATAGATCCTGCAGGACTGATGTGATCAGTGGTCACTGAATCACCCAACTTGAGAAGCACACGGGCGTCTTTTATGGGCTTGATGGCGTCAATGTCTGGTTTGATGCCTTCAAAGAACGAGGGCA
This sequence comes from Myxococcota bacterium, assembly GCA_036146655.1. GTDB lineage: Bacteria > Myxococcota_A > UBA796 > UBA796 > UBA796 > JAYYJC01. Next base: position 3,803 of record JAYYJC010000014.1, read on the forward strand.
AACGCACATAGGTTGAGGTGTCACTCCATGGATACAGATCCGATTCTTCAACCTGAATGGCGTTCCAACGGGGCTCATCGGTTACATCCGCATACTTGCTTCTGAACATCTCAGGCGTAATGCACTGTGCAATCGTTGCTTGGACCTCTTCATTACTGGGCCAAATGTCTTTTAGAAAGACAGCGTTTCCATATTTGTCAGTACCGATGGCTTCGGTATTCAAATCGATTCGGGTACTACCCGCAATGGCATAGGCCACAACCAGCGGAGGAGAAGCGAGAAAGTTTGCCTTTATGTAGTTGCTGATTCTGCCTTCAAAGTTTCGATTGCCAGACAAAACGGAACTGACCACAAGATTGCCATTGACAATGGCCTCTTGAATATTGGCATCCAAAGGACCGGAGTTCCCGATACATGTCGTACAGCCGTAACCCACAACATTAAATCCCATGGCTGAAAGGTCTTCCATCAACCCAGCCTTTTCATAATACTCAGTGACGACACGAGAACCAGGCCCAAGTGAAGGCTTTACCCATGGTTTGACGGATAAGCCCAAAGCTCGCGCCTTACGAGCCACCAAGCCTGCCGCAATCATGACGCCTGGATTAGAGGTGTTGGTACAAGAAGTAATGGCCGCAATCACCACATCCCCGTGAGTAAGTTCATAATCTGTCCCAGCCACCTTAATATGGTCTTGTGTATTCTCTGCATTTAAACCATGTCCGCTGTGTCCAACAGGTGCCGTCAGGCTGGTTTCAAAAGCGCCTTTCATGTTGTCAAGAGTTATGCGATCTTGTGGTCGTTTTGGACCGGCCAAAGATGGCACAACCGTTCCCAATTCCAGAGACAGCGTATCGGTGAAGCTTGGATCAGGAGTGTCTGCAGTGTGGAACAAGCCCTGAGCTTTGTAGTAACGGCGGACATTGTCAATGTGTGCTTCATCTCTACCCGAGAGGCGTAGATAATCAAGTGTGACCTCATCAACGGGGAAGAAACCACATGTGGCCCCATATTCGGGCGCCATGTTTGCAATGGTTGCGCGATCAGCAAGGGACAATGCCTTCACTCCCGGACCATAAAACTCAACAAACTTACCCACAACTCCTTTTTCGCGAAGCATTTCGACGATGGTCAGAGTCATATCAGTTGCCGTAACGCCTGCGTCTAATTCGCCTTCTAAGCGAAAACCGACGACATCAGGGGCAAGCATGTAGATGGGTTGCCCAAGCATGACTGCTTCGGCTTCAATGCCACCAACACCCCAACCCAAAACACCTGTACCATTAATCATTGTGGTGTGAGAGTCTGTTCCGACCAAAGAATCTGGGTAATACACGAGGTCTCCATCAACATCTTTGAATGAAGCCACCTTCGCAAGATATTCAAGATTGACCTGATGCACAATGCCTCGCCCTGGAGGGACGGCGCCAAAATTATCAAAGTTTTTCTGACCCCACTTGAGAAACTCGTAACGCTCTTGATTACGATAATACTCGATTTCCATATTTCGCTGGAGGGCATCACTGTGTCGACCAGAGACATCGACCTGTACAGAATGATCAATTACCAGATCAACAGGAACAAGTGGATTGACCTTTTGGGGATTGCCGCCCAAATCCACCATGGCATTTCGAAGGGCAGCTACATCTACTACCGCTGGAACACCTGTGAAGTCTTGAAGGATCACACGGCCGGGAATAAATGGTATTTCACCCCGTTCGCCGTTGGGTTGCCAATTAGCAATATTGGCAACATCTTTTTCCTCAACAAGAAAGCCGTCGAAGTTTCGAAGGGCTGACTCTAACAAAACACGCACAGAAAATGGCAAAGCAGATAGCGTACAAAGCCCTGCATCTTCTAGGGCTGAAAGGCGATAGATGATTCCTTGAGAACCATCGGCAAGCTCAAAGCTGCCTTTGGCGTTGAATGGATCTGAAGTGGTCATGAGTGTCTCCGATGTTCAATGGTTGCTGGTTATGGATGTTCTTTCGATGGCATCTGTTCGTTGAAACGCATGCGGTAATGTGTCCACACAAAACTGATGAGGGCCAAACCAAAAAAGAGTGCTGAACTGTTCTTAAGCTGTTCGCCACAGTCTTGCTCAGCACTTAACCAAAAAAAGGGATGAGCGCATAGGCAAATCAACTGTACCGCAATGCTTTTTGCAGAGACCTTAAACCGTCGATGACTCCACAAGAGTGCAAATACCAATAAAGCAGTACCCAACATAGATAAAAGACCCAGTCGTTCGATCCAATAGATGTCTCCAATACACATTAAGCCCCCAAGGCATGACACAACTCAGTGCGTCTTGCATACAATTCGATTTCAATTGTTCTGACGGTCGCTTCACGCCATTTGATCAAAGCAGATTTACTCAAGTTTAGATTAGATGTTGGAGGCCCCAATAGTTCGGAATGCTCTTGAAGCGCAAGCAAGAGAGTGTTCGCCCCGGTTTCCCACTGCATGATCAAATCTTCAAATGCCATTTTGGACAAAACAGGCTTGAGATATGTGCAGCTCTTGATCCAACTTTGACTGAGCTCAGTTGAAAATGATTCCATTAATTCACGAAGATTGAGTACCGCTGGAGTGGACAACTCGGCATACTGTTTGATTGCGTGTTTCAGCGAATTTGTTTGGCGTTGGATACACTGCTGAAGGGGAACAATGGAGTCTGAAAGCCGTTGATAGAGCTCACTTGGCATTTCACTGCCATGACCGTTTCGATGGCTGCGCGAAGCATCGGTCAGTAACACTTCCCAACTCCCAACAACTGACGCACCAAGCAGTTGAAATTGTGCATCTACTTCTGCGTGAAAATCACCCCAATTTGTCGAATGGGTTCGGTTTGTCCGTGTATTTTTTAATCTCCGGATAATTCTACGAATTGGCATTAGTCCATGAAACCCAATAGTGAAATAATATAAAGAAGTATCTTTATGTAAGGAGTACGCAATGAA
>JAYYJC010000015.1:0-9216 GCA_036146655.1 Myxococcota bacterium
TTCTCGGTACAGATAAAATTGCGTATGGCTCTGCCCGGTTCTGATGTAATTCCAAAAATTTCACATGGCTAGACCATGACATCGAAAATTGTTGTTTAGACTACTTGAGTTGAACACACTTACATGATTAGTAGGCCATTATGTGCCGATACCAAGAACTTTTTAAAAGTTGGTCATCATACGCATCAATTCTCAAAGTGTGAGAGCCAATGGGCAACTCCAGTTCAATGTCAACATCGGATACGCCGCTGAAATAGCCAATTTTTTCTTCATCAAGCCAGGCGACGACATCTTGAACGATACCGTCATCCTCAACATGCACCCTGAGAGACAATGGTCCAGTTGGAGCCTGAACGATGGGGGGACCTTCCACGACAGGTGGATTGAGTTTCAAACCTGCTTGTATTTTAGAAGCGGAGATTTCTGTTCGAATAAAACGCCGTACGCTGGCTGTTGAGATTTGAATAAGTGGATCAGGTAATGCATTAAGAGGTGGTTCAAATTGACATTGCACTTGACCCTTAAAAACCTCTGAAGGGGCGAGAAGCTGCACCTCGACATCTTCATCGAGATGAGATACCTGTGCGCTCTTTGGCCAGAACAGATGTGCCTGTATATCTCTTATCGTCGCCGAGCCTATATTGGTCAACTGAAGATCCAGTGTGGCCACACCAGAATCAGGATTGTAGTCCAACTGAAGTTGGGTATCTAGAAATGTAGGCGCCTCACCCAAAACCATGACCTTTTGATTTTGAAAGTCAATCTGATGTTGACCGGCCGTGAGTTTGAATAAAAGTTCATCAATTCGTGAAATTGAGCCATAAGGGATAAAAACATCAAGTGTTTGCGTCAGTGTCTCTCCAGACGGAATAAATCCAAATGGTATCATTTGGTCATCCCAAGGCAGACTTGCGTTCTCAGTATTGAGCATGACATAACTTTGAAACAAAGGCTCAGTAGAAGAGTTGGTCACTTTGAGTTCCAGATGAGCCATTTGACCTGCTACGATCGGCTCATCTATATGAAGTTCCAGTTTAACTGTCGGTTCATCGATGGGATTTGTCCCTGCTCTCCAATCAATGGAACGCTCTGCCATAGCAGCCAAAATGATCTCTTCTTCGGAATTTCCAACCGTATCAACCAAACGCTCTGCTGCAGCACGAAGCCCGTCGGTTGTTTTAACCATATTGTCCATCAATAATGCTTCAGCAAAATCCAAAATAAAATCTCTTTCTGGAATGGCAGAACTGTCAAAATCACGAACTTCTCGTGCATATACCAGTGCGTTCTTGACGGGTTGAAGATAAACTGTATCTTTGGCAAAGAAAAATGGTTGAATGACGATGTCTGGATAGATGCCCCGTTCTTCATGGACTGAATAATCATCCTGAAGAAGATATTGAGCAATGGTCATTTTCAACATCACACGCTCTTCTGACTGGCCTGAACGAATGGTATAGGGCATCTGAACCAAGCCTTTTCCATAGGTCTGGCTTCCAATCACAATTGCCCTATCGGACAATTTCAATGCACCTGATACGATTTCGGCAGCGGATGCAGTCTTTCGATTGACCAAAACAACAATGGGAACAGCCGGCTCAGTGTTGTTGTCCTCAAGCAGATATTCGCGCATCAGCCTTGGAGGTGGCTGACCATCACGCCCTACCGTCTGCAAGGCGATGCCGGATTTTAAAAAAGCATCCACGGTCAAGCAAGATTGGAGCATTGAACCGCCTGAGTTTCCGCGCAGATCCAATATAAGCCCTTTCGTTTCGGAGAGTGCTGTTAACGCTTGCGTGAGCCAACTGGTCGTCTGTTCAGAGAAACTGCTAATTTCAATCAGACCAATACCCGAGTCTAGAACACGCCAGTGCACATTTGGAACTCTAACCATGGCGCGTTGAAGTTCTACCCGCTGTAAATCCTCTGCATTACCCCCTTCCAAAAAACCAATTTGAATACGGGTACCGACCGGCCCTCTCAGCCGCTCAGTAATCTGAGAAAGTGTAAAACCTTGAAGGGAAATCCCGTCCAATTCAATGATTTCATCTCCGGCAAGTATACCTGCTTCTGCAGCAGGTCCACCTGGGAAAACCTCTATGATCAAAGCCCCCTGCTTCCCCTTCTGAACCCGTGCACCAACTCCGCTCAGACTCCCTCGAATTCGCTCATTAAAGTGCGTCAAAGAGTCCTTGTCAAGAAATACAGAGTAACGGTCGAGTGTACGAGAAAGCCCCTTTAGCAAAACCAAACCCAGTTCGACATCTGATGGAACAGGACCAGCATTCGTTAGGGTTTGCTTCACATCTTCAAGGAGATTTGCAAGCTCATAAAATGGAATATTAGAGATGTCATAGCTTTTGAAGACACCTGTTGTTCCATGGCGAAGCTGGATTTGCTGACCGTCTAGAAGTTCATCGACAATAAGCCATGGCAGTGTTTGTTCGGCTTCCTTTACCGCATGAACAAAAGCGGTTTGAGCCACCAATGCTTCGGGCCACAAATACCGTTCATCGATAATTGAAAGCGAGCGATCGATCATCGGATCTGTGGATAGGGCAAGCTGTAGACCGAGGAACAAAGCGTTCATAAGTGCATTGTCTGAGTAAATGGGATAGGTAAGTTCCTCAATAGAATAACTCAATCTGAATAATTTCATGCCTCAAAGACACAAAATACAAGCGGTTCTCCAAAATCTAGAGAAAGGAAATCTTGACATCCAACAAGCGCTCGATCAAATCATTGGCGTCGAAAGCAATGAGTTTTCAACCCTAGACACTTCTCGGCAAGAACGCACTGGGTTACCAGAAACGATCTTTGGCCTCAAGAAAACAACTGAACAGCTTCTACATCTGGTTCAGCAGCTCAATGACTATGGTCAAACCGCTCTGGTTACGAGAGTAGACGGGACCAAAGCACAAGCCTTGTGCGAGCGGTTCCCTGATGCTGAGTACAGCCATGAAGGAAATTGTTTTTTACTTCACCCCCCTACTCCCAAAAGCATAGACCAAGTTGGTATTTTGTGTGCAGGGACTTCAGATTTACCTGTTCTAGAAGAAGCACGGTTGAGTTTAAAATCGACAGGGCACATCGCTAAAACTTTTGTTGACATTGGTGTAGCAGGCTTACATCGCCTACTTAGCCGGACAGATGAGATAAATGAATGTCAAGTTCTTTTGGTGATTGCAGGTATGGAGGGCGCTTTGGCAAGTGTTGCTGGGGGCCTATTCAGTGCACCCATCATTGCCGTTCCGACCTCTGTCGGATACGGTGCACATCTTGGTGGTATAGCACCGCTGCTGGGCATGCTTAATTCATGCGCCCCTGGCGTAAGCGTGGTCAATATCGACAATGGTTATGGTGCAGCAATTGTCGCTGCACGGATTATGGAGCAACGGCTTTGAAGACTCACCTTCACATTGACCCATTGGGTGGTGTTGCGGGTGATATGCTCCTTGCTGCACTCTTTGACATTGGACTCGACTTCGAGACTTGGAAGGCCACACTTGAAAAGCTTCCAATTGAGAAGAGCCAAATAAAACTCACACAAGTCCAACGAGGTGCTTTTTCGGCAAAACATCTCAGCATTCGCCCCTTTGAGGAGAATGCAAATAAAACTGGGCAGCACAATCATGACCACAGCCACAATCATGACCACAGCCACAATCATGACCACAGCCACAATCATAACCACAGCCACAATCATGACCACAGCCACAATCATGACCACAGCCACAATCATGACCACAGCCAGCAAGGACCACATCCCATAAAATGGGGCAATGTCACTCACCGTTCCTACCGAGACATCAAAGTTTTAATCACGAACTCAGAACTGCCCGAATTGACCAAATCGAGAAGCTTAGATGTGTTCGCCAATTTGGCTGAATCTGAAGCAACCGTTCATGGTGTTGAAATAGAAGATGTTGTTTTTCACGAGGTTGGTGCCATTGATTCTATCTTAGATATTGTAGGATTTGCGCTTGGCATTGAGATGATGAACATTGAAACCCTCAGTTGTTCACCGCTGCCAGTTTCAGGTGGAATCATATACACTGCCCATGGCCATATTCCTTTGCCAGCACCTGCAACCCTTCGATTGATGACAGGTTGGCCAACACGGCAGGGTGAACATGGTCATGAACAGGTCACACCAACAGGAGCCGCCATTGTTACCACACTGTGTGAAGCGTCGTCCTTTCCTGCGATAAAACCAATCGTTTCAGGATATGGCGCAGGTACTCGAAACCCACCACAATACGCAAATATTGTACGCGCCACTCTCGGAACCCGTCAAACTTCTCTGTCAGACACACCTGAGGACATTATAGAAATTCGCTGTCAATTAGACGACATGACAGCAGAAGACATCCCCATACTGATTGAGCGGCTCATTGTCGGCGGTGCACTCGACGCCTTCACTCAGCCCATCATCATGAAAAAAGGCCGCCCAGCTTTGCTTCTAACGGTTTTGTGCGCCCCCGAAAACAAAGATGAAATAAGCACACTTATTTTCAAAAACAGCACCACATTTGGACTCCGATTTACGCCGATGAACCGAGATGTTTTAGAGCGCTATCATGACTCTATCAAAACAGAGTTTGGTACCATACGCATAAAAGTCGGACATCGAAATGGTGAGGTTCTCCAGCGACAACCCGAACACGAAGATCTTCGCCAAATGGCAGATGCAAATCAAATGCCAATTGGAAAACTCCGTCAGTTGGTTGCGACAAAAATTAAGTGGTCAAAAGAATGATTTTACTGTCAAGTCTGGTTCTTGCTTCCCCTGATCGGGCAGAAGACATTATTGAGAAAGCTTTGGAACGCCATCAGGTCGACCGTTCCATTCAAGAAATTGAAATGGTGCTGACAGCGAAAAATGGTGCTAACCAGCGTCGTACTTTTGAATTAAAGCACCTTCGAGTTGAAGAAACAGTCTATTCAAGGATTACTTTTACTGCGCCTTCAGATATCTCTGGCACGGTTATGATTGTTGCGGATCATCCAAATCAAGAAGACCCACAACTCCTTTATCTTCCTGCTCTTCAACGCACACAGCGGATTTCAGGCAGAGCCAGAAAAGGGGCTTTCATGGGCTCAGACTTCCAATATTCGGATCTTGAATATTCGGTTGAGGGTGCAGTCTCTCATGAAATTAATCAGGAAACCGAAGAACACTGTATAATTGCAACAGCACTGTCCCCAAATACTGCATACCCATTCCGAGAAAGCATCGTACTAAAAGACTCCCTCATGCTTACGCAAATGGACTATTTCGACCAAAATAAGGCACTGCAAAAGACACTAATAGTGACTGAGATTCGAGAGCAAGATGGCATTACAATTCCATTTGAATCCACCATGCAGAATCACAAAAAAGGAACCAAAACAACCCTGCACTTGCAGAGCGTCAAGTTGAATGTCCCCGAAAGCGAACTACCTTTAAGTCTATTCTCTCCAGAAAGCCTTCCATCACCTTAGTGAAATGTATTTGTTGTTGTGGGCAAGTCAATCATGGGCCGCACCTGAGGGACAAGCGAGTGTTGAGCATTATTTGTTTTACAACACCCAAACACCAATTGGTCAGCCTTCTGTGTTTCGAGGGCACATTGGTTTAGAAGATGGCCCCTTTAAAAGCGATGTTTGGCTGGAAGTCTTTGGTTCGGCCGAACAAAACAATCGAGGCCAGTGGTTGGTCCGCCCACAGACGCTCACATGGGAACGAGAAAGACTATCCATTGGCTATCAAAAGCACCGATGGGGAAATCTAGATGTACTGAGTGCAGTTGATCTCCTCGCCCCAAAGGACATGCGTTGGGGACCACTTATTCCTGTCGAAATGGCTCGCATTGCAAACCCCAGTATTTCAACCAGACTTCAATATTTGAAATGGCGCTTCGATGGCAGTATACACATTGGGCCATCCTTAAATGCGTTGTCGTTATCAGAAACCCCATTTTCCTTGTTTCCTGTGGAAGGTCAAGACTCAATATGGTCGTATTTCAGTGATTTTTCTGCAGACCCTCTTGGTGAGTCTCTTTGGCCATCTGTATTTGACACAGTTGAAAACACTTTATTGACAGCACCCTTTTCATTGACACCTGCGGCAAGTTCTAACTTTCCAGTAGACTTCTCTATCCGTTCAGACTGGTCCACAATTAATCGAAGTTTTGGATTTGGATTGGCTTGGCTTCGTTCAAGATCGCCTGCCATCGAGCTTGCACCTCCTCTCCAAAGCATTCTGCAAAACCAAACCCTGCCAAATGTATTGAGCATTCAAGATGAACTCGAACAAATAGACAGTCCATTCCAACTGTTACAACCCCATCATGGGCACTTTGGACTGTGGTACAGCCAATTGATTGGCGGTTTTGGCGTTAGAACTGAAAGCAGCTTTCAGACAAACATTCCCTACCAGACCACCGCATTCACATGGCAAACAGCACATCAGTTTCAAGGAGCTATCGGAATCGATAGAGTTATTTCCACCAATATTGTGATAAGCAGTGAACACCGGTACCGTTCATACATCGCAACAAAGCCAGATGACTCATTCTGGCTGACTGCCCCTCAAAACATAGAAAGCGCCCTCAATGTTGACCTTTTAGCTTTTCAACAACGGCTACGGGTTCAAGGAGCCACATTGACTAATTGGACTTTTAAGGAACTGGCAATAAAGGGTGTAGTCAGTTGGCGAATTGGAAGTCATTATAAAGTGAACCTTGGTGTGCTCAATATGATTGGTCTTTCACCGGAAGATTATCTGGACAGAATAGGTTATAGAGGGGGCGAGATAGGTTATTTCTCAGACAATGATTGCGTATTTATTCAAATGGATTGGGTGTACTAGATGCTTTTAATGGCTTTTGTAAACTCCATGGTATTGGCTGCCAGCTTTACGATGAGAACTGCATCTTGCCCTATTGGAGATGAGCAGGTCCGCATATACGATGTTGTTTCAGATAATCAATTGGGTGGCTTTGACTCTGACCTAGCCACCTATTCCTCGGGCGAACAAGCTCGGAATTTTCTGATCTCCACCTGCGTGTCCAATTACATCTCGCTCTTCGGAGAGGATATGAGCCGCATCATTCCAGATGATTTGGCTCAATCCATGCTCACTCAAACAGAAGCCTTGAGAAAGCAATTCAAGGACCCTGATAATCCAGAGGTGTGGGAACGGTACTGGCTTGCTGCTGAAAATTACACCTTAATGTCCGAATCAGATTATTTTATCGCCAAACTTTACTTGTCAGCCATCTGGTCGGCAAGAGACACCATCGTGGGTTACCATGCTGGCCTAAATGGCCCTTTGGTCATCGACCAACTTCTGGAGCAAGCCAGCATTGAATTGGCTAAACCCCTTTCAGAAGACCAACGAAAAGTATTGCTTTTCAATCTCGCTCGAGTTGCTCATCGTGGCGGCTACAGCCAAATTCGTGACGACTACATCGATGCATTTTCAGCACTACCAAACCTAACGGTATCAGATATGGACAGTGCACAGGCCTTTAAGAACATCACCAAAAAAGTCGAACCCCTATTCCAAATCAAACTCCAGAGTATTTTTACCCCAAGTGTTTTGGCTGAACTTAATTCACAAGAGCGAGCCCATGCACATTATCTACTTGGGGACATTGCACGCCGACAAGGCTCACCAGAACTCGCATTAACGCACTATCGTGCAGTATTAAATGAGGAAAAAGCAGAGGAAAAAATTAGCACATTGGCGAATTATTTTATAAATAAAAAATAGTTGGAACTTTTTTTCTTGCAGGTTGTCTACTCGATATGTAAACCTGAGGAATAACCAACCATGCCACTGTCATCCCCGACAACCTCTCTCTATCCTCCCCTAACCCTCACGCCTCAGGTTTCTCATGCCAACCAAACCCATTCCCAACTTAGACGACTTAACTCTGACTCGAAAACAAGTTCAGTCAGCACTTCGCAGCAAAAAATCTCTTCGAGAGGCCGATATGAGAGGCATAGATCTCAGCGATCTCTCATTCGATGGATTGGACCTAACGGGCTGCAAGTTTGCCGAAAGCAACTTGACAAATTGCACTTTTTCTGGTGCGAACCTTACAAATGCCAGTTTGTGGAGAGCCAATTTGACAAATGCAAACTTGACTCATGCCATCCTTGTCGATGTCGACATGGATCTCTGTACACTCGATGGATGCAATCTCGGTGGAGCCAGAATACATCGCAGCATTCTGCCACTGCAGCAGTACAGCTTCAAGGATATCGAAAGTGCGGTTGAGTCTGGTCGTCCCATCTATCCATCTCGTCGAAGCCAGTCGAGCGCCTACTAGCCGTTCAAACACAGCAAAACCCGTGCGTACACACCTTGAAGATTCTGAGTTGGTAACTCGAATACAGAATGGGGAGCGTGATTTATTTTCTGAGCTTGTTCGTCGCTATCAAGACAGACTGTACACTCAATGCTTACGGCAAATGGGCAGTGCTGAAGTCGCTTCGGAGTTGACACAAGACATCTTCATTAAAATATTTCAGAACATTCAGCGATTTCGACACGATTGTGCGGTGTCAACTTGGATATTTAAAATTGCTGTCAACCATTGCATCAATCAAAAGCAACGCCAGTATCGTCGGAAATACAATGCTCACGAACCGTTAGAAGGAAACAATCCAGAGCACCCAAGGGAACTTGCTGGTAAAAGCAATGTATTGAATGACATACAGAGCCAAGAGTGGCGACACCACATCGAAATGGCTTTGGCAAAGTTAGACCCAGAACAAAGAGAGATCTTAATTCTAAGAGAACTCCAAGATTTGTCTTACGATGAAATTTCGGACATCTTAGAACTTCCATTGGGTACTGTAAAGAGCCGAATGCACCGTGCAAGAACCACACTTTCAAAAATGCTCTCACCTTTCATCAATTTTGATGAGCTGGAGACAAAATGAATCCGCTTTTCGCAAAAAATCGCATCTCTGATTATTTAGATGGAGAGCTGTCTCCGACTGAACTTGCACAATTTGAAGATGCACTCGAAAACTCTCCTGAACTGCAAAATGAGCTCAATCTGATGCGACAAAGCATCTCAATGTTCAAGCAATTTGGGGCCTCAGAGGCGCCAGGCGATTTGATGGGCGCCATCTTAGACCGCCTCGAAGAACCCCTTCAAATAGAAGAGGCCAAATCAGCTCCTTTTCCATCCAACTATGGTTATGTTTGGACCAGTT
>JAYYJC010000016.1:0-2804 GCA_036146655.1 Myxococcota bacterium
TTGATAACCCCAAGTTTCTCTTAACAAATTCTTGATTTTTGTTGACATGGTTGCGGGATAAACTTCATCTAGAACAGGGAACATAACATGTGCTGTCATGATCAACTCGGTGTCATCAATGAGTTGGCGGAAAGGGTAAAACTCACAATTCTTCAACTCATCTTTGTCTTTACCAACAGTGGGAAGTTCAAGATGTGAGTCCAGCGCAGTATCTCCATGACCCGGAAAATGCTTAATGCAGCCAATGATACCAGACTCATGAAATGCGTTTAAAGCAGCTTGAATATGACGATGACACTTCACCGGATCGGGTGAAAAACTTCGGTCACCAATTACAGGATTATCGGGATTAGAGTCTACATCAGCCACAGGTGCCCAGTTTGTATTAAATCCAAGAGAACGAAGTTCTTCGCTCATCAACTTAATCAAACGATGGGTCGTATCGATGTCATCAAGATTGCCAAGGACTCGCATAGGTGGCCAAGGCGTTTCTTTGATTCGTCTCACCCGTCCACCTTCTTGATCTACGCTTAGAAGCGCAGGAGAGTCAGCACGGACCAATCCTGAAAGTTCTGAATTTAATTCTGAAACTTGAACGGGTGTGTCCACATTTCGAGCAAACAAAATAAATCCAGCTGGTGACACCGATTTACAAAATGCACGAAATTCAGGACTGGGTGTATGACCTTGCAAACCCACAATTAAGCGCGGACCCGCTCTTTTTTTTCGCTGACTTAACGCAGTATGCTCCCCGACGGCTGTACTCATTGGCTTCAATGCTCATCGGTTTGGTGTTGGGCAAGTTCAATCAAAACCCCACCCGCAGACTTTGGATGAATAAACGCCACAAGACTGCCATGAGCACCTGGTGTAGGACCATCACTGAGAAATTGATATCCTTTTTCTTTTAAAGCAGTCATATCCCCATCAATATCGTCTGTTCGGAAACAAATGTGATGAAGGCCAGGTCCTCTTTTTTCAAGTGACTTTTGAACTGGCCCCTGCCCATCAAGGGGATGGATAAGCTCGATTTGCGTTCCGTCAATTGGAAAAAAAGCGGTCATGGTTTGTGCACTCTCAACCGCTTCAGTTCCCGAAAATGTGAGGCCAAAATCCTCGGCAAACCTTTTAATCGCTGCCTGAAGTTCAGGCACAGCAATTGCGATATGATCTAAAGCAACAATCATTATTTTCTCACTTAAACAAAAAGGCTGTCAAATATTCACAGCTGTGTATTGGAGGGTATCCGATAACACGATATACATCAATCGAGCTACAGGGAGTTAGTGTAAAATGGTGCGGCTTCTACTTATCTGCTTTTTATTTGCCTGCGGCGGTGATGACAGCAGTTCAAATGAAAACACTGAAGATAATGCAAATGACGAAAGAAGAGGTCGAGATGGCAAAGGTCGTTACGGTAGTTGGGCAAAAAAAGATGTCCCTCCAAAGCCTTTGTTGGTTGAATATGCCGTCGTTGGAATTGGTGCTGTCACTGACCAACTCGAAACCACAGGTACGCTTGAAAGCATCGAACAAGCCAATATTATTCCAGAAACCAACGGCACCATACAGAAGATATTTGTCAGAGAGGGAGATGCAGTCCAAAAAGGGCAGGAATTGGCCACGCTTATTAACCCCAGTCTGGATGCAGGCGCTGAGCGTGCAAAACTTGAATTAGACCGTGCACAAAGAGAAGCTGATAAAGCCATCAGCCTTCATACTCAAGGAGCCATTTCAGATCTAGAAAAGCAAGAAGCTGAACTTGGCTTAAAAACCGCCCAAACAGCCTATACAGAGGCCACTCGCTCCAAGGGATTTACAAGGATTCGCTCTCCCATTACAGGTGTCGTGGCATTCGTAGATATCCGTGAAGGCGAACTGGGTGGAGGAGCCAGGGCATTTCAAGTGGTCAACCCACGTCAGTTGAGAATAGTTGCCAATGTACCTGAGCAAGATCTCAGCGTCCTTTCAGAACAGCAAAAAGTTGTCATCAGCGCCACTTATGATGAAGAAATTCAAGTAGATGGATACATTGAACGCATTGCTCCTGTGGTGGATCCCGGATCAGGTACCGTAAAAGTGTTCATTAACCTAGAAGCCGACCAGACCTTACTGCGGCCCGGCCAATTCGTCCGAGCCCAGATTGAAACTGATGTACACACTGATGTCATTGCCATTCCAAAGGGTGCGATTGTCTATAAAGATGGAGAGGCAGTGGCTTTTGTAATAGAAGAAGCCCCTCCTGAAGCCAACGATGAAGATGAAGATCCTTTGAAAGAGTTAAATAAAAGCAGCAAAGAAGACGGTGAAAGTGAAGAAGAAAACTTAGACACCACTGTGGCAGAGGGACCACAATACATTGCATCTTTGCGGCGGCTGGAACTGGGCTACATCGACTCCAAGTTTGCAGAAGTACACTCAGGACTTGAAACAGGTGAGCTGATCGTAACCATTGGCAATGCTGCTATTAGAGACCAGTCTGCTGTTCGTTACAAAATAGAGTCCGACGAAACTTCAGAAGCAACGGCCCCCTCTGAAATCCAAAGCGTTGAACAGCCTGCCGAGGTCAATCCATGATCTGGGTGGTCCGGCGTCCAGTTGCCACCTGGATGCTCACCATCGCCCTACTCGTCTTTGGTTTGGTCAGCTACCAGCGTCTCAGTTTAAATCTGATGCCAGATTTGAGCTATCCCACGCTGACCATTCGGACAGAAGCCACAGGATATGCACCAGAAGAAGTCGAGATGCAAGTATCTCAGCGCATCGAAGAATCGATTGCAACGGTTCAGGGCATCTCCAAGCTT
>JAYYJC010000017.1:0-12241 GCA_036146655.1 Myxococcota bacterium
AGAAACCGGTACCCTTTACGGTGAACCTGGTTTTGTTGACAGTTGTCCTGAAGAAGACCTTGACGGAGATGGATACGCCGCATCAGTGGACTGTGACGACACGGATGCTCTCCTTCATACGGAGCGACCTGTGGTGTCGTGTTACGGTAACAGCATCATCACTGTTGCTGCCGATTCTTTGCTAGAGTTTGGTGCAGAAGATAAATTTACCATCGACTTTTGGGCGTACTACACGGACTCTTCAGAGGCAACTTTAGTAAAGGGCGATAACACGACATTTGAATACGCTGTATCCGGAAACGCTACCCAAATTATACTCGTTAGACAATCTTACGGGGGTGACCTGTATGTCACCGAAACCCGAACGATCGAGAATTGGACCCGATACACAGTTAGCTACGATGCAGGTGCTGTTCAGTGGTATCAAAACGGACAACCAACCAGCTCCGGTAACGGAACACTTGGAAATGCCTCTTTCAGCGATCTTAGTATATGCAACCACCCGACACTTGGGGACCCCATGAACGGCATGCTTGCCAACTTGATGTTCTTCAATGCGGTTCTTTCTCCTGCAACGGTTGCTGACATGCAGGATCGTACTATTGATCCTCTTACTGACATTCCCAGTCTCATAACCCATTGGCCGATGGACGAAGGCATCGGAACCACCATCAACGATACGGTCAATCAGTTGAGCGGTGAGATGAGTGGTGCTGCTTGGTCAACTGGATGCGTGCCAGAAGCCCCCGAGACCCCCGCCATAGACTTCGACGGAGATGGATATACGGCAACCGAAGACTGCAACGACAACGATCCGCAAATCAACATATTGGGTGCAATGGACTACTGCCCCGCAACATCCTGCCTTGAAATCCTCAACAGCGAAGCGTACCCGCCTGGTGATGGAACCTATTGGCTTGATCCAGACGGAACCGGAGCCTTTTTGGCCCATTGCGACATGACGACAGATGGTGGGGGATGGACACGCATAGCTTACATGCCAACGGCCTCGGGGGGCTCTGTGATCAATACAGCGACCTCTGTCAACCTCCCGGGTTGTCAACTTGCTAGTGCGTACTGCAAGTTTTCCGACAGTGCCATCAATGCAATACTTAACTTCGGTACGGGTACGGACGATCGCTTTCGCATGACCAACCCGAACGATGTCAATTCCGATGGCGGTCAACCGGGTCCAGGCAACTACTACTGGGATACCGATACAGCGTTTTCATACACCAACACGGATGAGACATCAAATTGGTGGAAGGTGGCAACATCATATGGCGGTCCACACAGTACTGGGTGTCGACATCCTGAAGCTTACGGGGTCGGTCATTACTCCGGTGGGTGTTCTAATCAGCCTGGTTTCGGTCCTTTTGATAGCTCAGCAGTCTACTGGTATCACTATGAATTGCAGTACGGTGGCTCGCCCAATCCGGACAACGCCCCATTTTCATGGTGGGCAAAGTAGTACTGTCCCTTGTTGATGAACTCCCACCGTTTCTACAGCTCCAGCAGTGATTTTGAAGTCAACGGCCATTTGCCAAGGAGGATTCGCTGCTCAAAATGTGTGTTTTCCCACGCAGTATCTGTAGGGCACCCTTAAAAGGCCATCTTGAAAAATCTGAACGGCATGCCCATAAGCCCCTTGCATTAGGCTCGCATATCCTGCTCCGTCCCGTACATAGAACCCCCGCTCAAGCCGATAGAGCATGGTTTCCAGCCAACGGGCGTTGGGATGAAGGCAGCCATCCAAATGCAGAACGGTTCCCCCCTCTGTGAGG
This sequence comes from Myxococcota bacterium, assembly GCA_036146655.1. GTDB lineage: Bacteria > Myxococcota_A > UBA796 > UBA796 > UBA796 > JAYYJC01. The sequence continues at coordinate 1,785 of JAYYJC010000017.1, forward strand.
ACACTCTGGGCCTGTTTGAGCAGTTCCATGGCATTTGCATCAGAGCAATGGTGGAGAACACCCAGCAAGAGCACCACATCGAAGTCTCCAAGGGTGCGACCGGTTGTTTCAGTGGCGCTTTGCACCAGCCATCTTCCCCGAGACCCATATCGCTGTTGAGCGGCGTCAACATAAGGAGCATGTGGGTCTATGCCCACATAGTCAATGTGGTCAGGCAAGTACGCCAAGATGTCACTTGGTCCACAGCCAATATCAAGGATGCGGTTGGGTTGGAGTGGCAGCAGTTGGCTATCCACAAACCAACGCCAAAGTTGCGCCGACCCCACCGCTGTTTGGACCAGCCGATATGGTCTAGGAAGCGCCATTCGTCGACGAAATCCCGACAACATTACTCTGCGCCAGTATCGGCCACTGAGTCTTGGATATAGGTGCGCTCTTTAAAGACCATGGCATAGGGAATAAACAGAACCGCAGTAATGAACATCAGGACTGAAAAGAAGAGGTAATACTCTGTTTCCGTTAATTTGGTACCAGAAGTCAGACTGGTCTGATTTTCAACCGTGGCTTGGGACCCATCGGGCTTTTGTATTAGGCTCCATTTCCACTTGACGGCTTCTCGGAAGAGATCTTGAGACCCTTCTCCGTTTAAGGTCACAGTTCCTGTGTTGACCTGCTGATCTGGGCCGGCATTCACCACTGGAGGCCAGTTGCGTTTGGTCACAACAACTGTGCTGTACTTGACCACGGCTTGGTCTCCAACCGTCATTCGGACACCCAGAGGAAACTCGCCTTCCACAGCGGACTGGACAACCGCATAAGGGGTGTTCGGGGCGTCGATTTTCAATGCGGTGTGGTCGGAGAACCATTCGTATTGTGGTGTACCATCGCTGCTGTCCATCAGGTTCTGTGCAAAGACCGTGACCGTTTCGCCAGGTCGAACGGCCTTGATGGTGTCGACCGTAAGTAATTGAGGAGCCTCTTCTTCGAGGGCAATGGGACCTGCGTCATCTGCATAGACCTGAATGGTGACCTTGTCGCTGACCTGATGGGCAGAATCGGTTCCGGTGAGCTCAACCACATACTCACCAGGACGGTCCGCTTCAAAGCTTGGGGCGTCGGTTTGAATGAAGATGTTGACCCCAGTTACGAAAATATTGCCCAAAGAAACACTCAACAAATAGGTGGCCATCACGATGGATTTCATTTTTTTAGGAGCCTGCGTGTACGAAAACTCCAAGCAGGTGATGGACACAAAAACCTCTGCAGCCGTCATGATGACATACGCCAACAGTTGCCATGAAATGTTCATGACCGCACCTGAATCAATTTCAGACTGTATCCATGCGGGAAGCAAAAATGCGGGAACCGTCAGAAAAAAACCGATTCCAATTTTGCGCAGTGGGGTGAGCGTGAATGCCTTGTCAATGAGTCCGTAAATCCCGGTAACTTCAACGCTTTTCAGTTTGACCCCGTTGAAAATTGGGATGAAGACCATGATCATAATGGGGTTGATGGCCTGAATCTGCGACGAATGCCATTCGAATCCGAGGAAGTTCCTATCCATCTGTTCGGCTTGGAGCACCCATGCCGAACCTGTTTGGTCGAAGAGTGCCCAAAACATGGCGACAAAGAGGTAGATGACAAACAGCCGTGAGAGGGCACCAAAGCCTTCCGCACTAAAGAGTTCTTTGAAAAAGGCCGTACCACCGGCCGGAATGTGGATGAATGTGTGTCGACCCATCCAAAAGAACACCGTGGCGATGCCCATGAGCACGCCTGGTATACCGAACGCCCAAGCCGGTCCATAGTCTGGATGGTTGAGCAGGATGGGGGTCAACAGGGTAGACACAAAGGCACCCAGATTGATTGAGAAATAAAACCACCCAAAAATTTTCTGCATGAGGTGGGCATTGCGCTGTCCAAACTGGTCACCCACATGGGCACTGACGCACGGCTTGATCCCGCCGGACCCTACTGAAATGAGAATAAGACCTACCAACAGCCAATCGCGTGGCTCCATTAGGCCTTGGATGAGGGGGTGGTGGACATCCATAAAAGCCAATGACAGATGTCCCAAACAGTAGACCAGTGACAGCCAAAGGATCGTGCGGTATTTTCCGAACAACCAGTCTGACAGAATGGCACCCAGCAGCGGAAAGAAGTAAACCGCTGAGGTAAAACTGTGGTACCACGCCTTGGCGGCTTCTGGAGACATGACATCTGATTGTCCGGTGGAGTCCACCAGAAACTTGGTCATGAAGATCACCAAAATGCCTTTCATTCCGTAAAAGCTAAACCGCTCAGCGGCTTCGTTGGCGACAATGTAAGGAATTCCGGCTGGGATGCCTTCCCGTTCAGTGGGTGCGGTTTGATACTTTGACATGTCCCTTCATAACGAGAATGATGGCGCAATGTCAAATGGAAGACCAAGCCTTTCGAGCCATTGCAGTGGGTCAATTGTGAAAATGGACCTGCGGCTGTGATTTTTGTCTGTTTCTTTAAAGCCAAAAGCCCATGAAAAGCCCTGCGGGCTCTTTGCCAAAAGTGGAATGGATTTTAAAATCGCATTTGAAGCGCCTGATTTTCTGCTCAGTTTCGCAGGCTGTGTCCAAAAATAGTGCCCTGTATACCGAGACACATTCTCAAATTATTTTCCCCTTGGCTTCCAAATGTTAGCATGTGACAAGGAGGCTGTTCAAAAGATGGTTCAACCCCACCCCTCAAGTGCCGCATTGGATGTGGTCATCCCCATGTACAATGAGGAATCTCGACTGGCTTACTGCATGGAGCAACTGGCAATTCTCAATACTATTTGTCAGGTTCGACATGTGTTTTTTGTGGATGATGGCTCCACAGATGACTCGGTTGACCATCTTCGACGATTAAAGCCTCCGCCGTGGGTGCAAATTCTCACTCGGCCCCATTTGGGAAAAGGGGCCGCCGTCCGTTATGGGCTGTCGCACTGTCAATCTGCCCGTGTCTTGGTGACTGACATTGATTGGTCAGTCAATCCATCTTGGATTCCTCAACTTCTCAATGCGCAGGCAGATGTGGTTATTGCAGTGCGCGAAGGCCACGGCGCACGGCGGATTGGTGAGCCAGTTTGGCGACACATGCTCGGCCGTGTTTTTAATCGCTATGTGCAGTGGATGGCCATGGCGGGTCATGCGGACACTCAGTGTGGCTGTAAGATCGTATCGCAGGAAGCCATTAAGTCCCTTTTGCCCCGTCTTAAAACCAATGGCTGGGCCTTCGATGTGGAACTGCTCGCACAGGCTCACATCTGTGGATATCTCGTCTCTGAAGTGCCTGTGGCATGGTTTTACGATGCCGACTCTCGCGTACGACCCATTCGAGACGGCCTTCAAATGGCTGTGGAGGTCATTCGAATTCGGCGTCGACTAAAGCGAACTACTGTCCACTATCGAAGCCAGTATCTCCACTCGGTCCATTCAGAATAATCTCTGCAGCCCCAGGACAAGAACAGGCCTTCATTTCAGCACCTTGGGCATTGCCTCCTGCGCCTGCATCAAAACCATTGAATACGAGCTCAGTGGCCAAGATGAATCCCTGGTCGTCTGGACTGTCTATGTTCATGCTGCCAGAGTTGGCGTAGCTTTCAAGGAACGCGGTTGGATCTGAGGGGTCTGGAAAGACCGTTGGGTCTCGAAACAACACATAGCCTTCAGCAGGACCCACGATTGGATTGGCCATGTTCTGAGTGGCGGGCAAATCGCTCTCTCGAAGGGCTGTGACCATGATCATGTGTGCCTGATCAAAAATACTGCCGTCTTCTAGGGTGCGAACGCAGCCGTTGTATTCTGGTGGTGGGGCACGGAGCGACACAAATACCAAATTGCCGGAACTGTCAACATCAAAAAATGCGTCGTTGAATGGTTCATAATTTTGCCCGTCAATCTGGACGCTGACAGGATTCATTCCGTTTCCAATGCAGGGATTGTCTGGGGGTGGCTCGTTGGTATCCCCTGTGTCTGGTGGTGGATTCGTGTCATCACTGTCAGGCGGTGGATCGTTTGTGTCTGTGTTGCTATTGCCCGTATCAATGGGGCTATAGACACAATCTGGGGACCGTTCGCAGCCCGGGTCTGAGCAGTCATACAAACCGTTGCCGTCATTGTCGATGCCGTCGATGCACTCATCGATGTCATTGCCTTCGATGTCGATGATTTTCTCTTCTTCTCCACAGGCCATTAGCAGAAAAAATAACCACTGCATGCAATCCTCCAATTCTATCCCAGCATAACGCATCTTTTTTCAGGATGCTGAATAATTTGTCGCCTCAATTTTTGATTGATTCGAGTGACTTTGCCTTTTGGCTTGACATCTTCTCCTCCCTTGGTTGCCCTTCAAATGGTGTGTTCTGTAAGACATTCCGGCGGCTCAAGTTTTCGTTCTCAAAGATGGCGAATTGGACCCTGTTGTGTCAGTGGCGCAGTGTACCTGTATTTCACATTGAGGCTGGGATTTTAGTGAATGGGTCATGTTCGCTAAAACCAAACCGATCACGCTGATTTTTTAGATCAGACTTAATCGGTTTGAGTGTCCCGTTGAAGCACACTTGCCCCATACCACCACAGGGCTCCGGCTCCAAAAACAGCAACCAACAGCTGTTGTACCCGAACCACAATGGTGACAGCCCCTGCTTCGATGGCGGAGATGTTGGCCGTCATGGCAAGGGTGGTGCCAAACAAAACATCCCATCCAACTGCGGAGCCTGGGAACATAAACATGACCACTGAGCCTGCAATGGATGCCGCATAAGTAAAAATAACCGCTGACCACGGGGCTGCAGTGCCGCCGGCTTGGGCAGCCATTGCGATTCCGCAGGCGACCAGTGCATGACCAGAAAGGGCCCAAAAGAGCGAGTGGGCATAGGCCCGCACCCCTCGGGTTGCTGTGGCTTGAACCGCCTCGAACAAAGAGAGAATGGCATCGATTGTTTTCAGCCAGAGTTGTGACAGTCCATGTGTTGCTTTAGATGGCTTGAAGGCGTTCAGTATTCGAATGGGTGTGGCTGGAAAGAGCGTGACCGCCGCTGTTCCGCCTGCAACCAAAAGGAGAACGGCCGCTGTGGCACTGAGAATGTTGGCCCATTCTGGTGGTGTCGGGAACGGGGCAAAAGCCCACATCAGGCCCGCAAGCAAACAGGAAGAGGCCAGTCCAATGATTCGGCTGACAGCCAATGCGGCCAAGGAGTCAGAAAATGGGGTTTTGGAACGCTGACTGAGCATGCCAGCCGAGATGGCTTCACCCACAGGCCCTGGAAGCGCAAGGTTGAGCACAAATGCCGAACTGAGGATCGCCGTCATAAACAACGGAGAGGCATTGCGCTGATTCTCTCGAGGGAGCAACGCACGCCAACGCATGGCGACGCAGGGCATCGCACAGGAAATGAGTCCAAGTGCAGCAATGAACAAGGGTTTGTTTGCGCGTGCCCACAAGCCAGCGAGACTCTCTTCGCCCAACTCAATGTTCCAGAGCGCCATCAACCCCATGCCAATTGAGCCCAGCACCAGTAGGGTCATCATTAGTCCCTTTCGCAGGGTTTGATTGAGGTTGGGGGGATTTTGTGTTTCGCTCACGCTTGCTCCGAAGAAACAGTTATCTTATTCTTGGAAAAGATTGGAGCGTTGGTGCGAGAATTTTTCAAAAAATATGGATTGTCCATGGGCTTGGTCTGTCTGGTGCCCCTGATTCTCCTCTTACCCAATTTGCCCTATTTGAACACGCATCTCATCGGCGCAGTCGGATCAGACGCCCCCAAACATGTTTGGGGCCAATGGTGGGTTCACCGTTCAATTGTACTCGAAGGCCAAATCCCACTGGCGTATGACATCAATAATTATCCCGACGGTGGCCGATTTTTTTGCCTCGATACCGCCAATGGAATTTTGTCACTTCCGCTGAGACTCTTTTTTCATCCGGTTTTGACCTTTAATCTTCTGGTCATTGCCCATTTGTTTTCAGCCGGCCTGGCCGCATGGTACCTCTGCCTTCAGCTGGTCAAAGATCACCGTGCCGCTGTGGTGGCAGGTGCTGCTTTTTCGTGTGCCCCCTTTGTCATGGCTCATGGGCTTTCCAGTGGGGTGTCAGAAGGTATTTTTCTCTTTCCGCTCCCGCTTATTGTGTTGTGTATGCTGCGGATGGCCACAAGAGACAGCTGGAAGTATCCCATTTGGGCTGCTGTGCTTTTGGTCATTCAGGGGCTTGGAAGTTGGCACTATGGTGTGCTGGCTGGGATTTTGACCTTGGTCAGTGGGGCTGTTGTCGTGTTGTCCAAACAGCGGTATCCAAGGTGGATCTTAGATGAGGGACTCTCCCCAGGACTGTGGAAAAGAATCCTTGTTTTTGTGGGGATTTTGCTTCCCTTGATTGGCTTTTTTTTCGTGCAGGTGCAGTCGACCGTAGAGGGCGATACTGCTGTCTATCAGCGGGGGTTGTCTATTTTTCCCGATGGTTTGCCCAAACCAGAGCTGGTAGGGCGGCAGTTGAATGATCCCTACATTGACCTTGGGAACCCACCCTGGCCAGCTGAAAATGTCTTGTCCTTTGTCGACCCCATCTTACCGACTTCAGCCGGCCTGCATGTGGATCGGAAAAGCATTGATATTCTGATGGCCACAGGCTACACGGGCTTTGTTTGGATCGGGCTTGGGTTATTTGGTGGTCGGAAAGGGCGATTTTTTGTGGTGATGGCGGCTTTGTTTCATGCGTTGGCCATGGGGGCCCGTGTCTTTTGGGATCCAAAGTTTGAAATGGGGGGCTTTCTAAACCCCATTTACACCCTTTTTTATCTGGTTTTTCCCCTCTTTCACGAAACCCGACATGTCAATGAGCGGTATGCGATGGGGACAGCCTTGTGCATTGGAATTGCCGCTTCATATGGGGTAAAACGCCTGTCAGAAAAAAATCGCTGGGCACCTTTGGTGGCCTTAGGGGTCTTTATTGTTGAAAGCATCGCCCTTTCGCCGTCGCCATGGCCTGTGCCCCATTCCAATGCTGGTCTGCACCCGATCAGTAAAGAATTGGCCAATGCAAAAGGGGCCATTCTCGATATGCCCCGTCAATACAATGCGGGACGGACATTTGTCGGTGATATTCTGGTTCAGCAAATGTATCATCAGCGCCCCATCCCGTATTCGATGGACGAGAAACCAGATCCCATGCCGGTCGTTATTGAGGGGCGTCACCTAAACCCTGCCTTTCTCGCATCAGATACGGTGGCCGACAATCTGTATTACCGCTATCTGCTTGCCTTGGTACGAGGCGGGAAGGACATGTACACCTGTCATGGCGTTGATGAGTTGGCCGAACTTGGTTTTTCAGCGATTGTCTTCCGTGAAGATGCCATTGAGCCCGAATATTTTGATACCACCTTGGCGTCATTGAAAAGATGTCTTCGGCCTGGTACTCGGGCTGACGGTCGGCAGATTTTCTGGTTTAATGGAGTGGACAACCCCGAATAGGGGTTGAACCATCGGTGAGGGAGGCTTCAATGCAAGTGTTGGCGTTGTGGGCCGCAATGGCAGCGGCGAATGAATGGAATATCACATGGGAGGGCCTTCGGTCCGACTCTGGTTGGAGTGAGTCCTATGCTGCCAATGAATCCATCGGTACAGTCAGGGTGCTCAAGAAAGAAATCAACGGATTTCCATGTTTTCAAGGCCAATCAGAGACATCCCTAGGGGTGCCAGTACTGATGTCTGTGGCCACAGACATCACCGGTGCCAAGCGTTGGTCCTCCGCCGGTATTACCAAAGCAGAAGTGTTTGCTCAAGGTGGGGGAACCATCGATTATTATCAGTATCTCGACATCCCTTTTCTATCGGATCGCCATTGGTTTTTGAGAGGTTACATCGAGCGAAAGGGTACTGAAACCCGTTTTCGCTGGGACAAAATCCCCTCTCAAGCGCATGCGAGTCGAATTGCGGAACTTCAAGCGGCAAGCGATGGTGCCGTCGAACCCCCCTTGAACATTGGGGCGTGGGTCTTTCTCTCAGGTGACAAAAAGACCGAAGTGCGATACTACATTTGTACACATCCGGGTGGCTCGGTGCCTGCCTCTCTTCAGAGCATTGGAACCGAGAAAACACTGCCCAACAATGTGGTGGATTTGATTGTTGAAGCCCAAAAACGATCAAAATAAAAGGACGGACGACAATGGCTCAAATATTGGTTGCAGATGATGAACGAATGCTTCGACGGGTCATCTCTCGTGTCTTAAAGCGTGCGGGCTATACTGTTGTTGAAGCCGAAAATGGTCAAGAAGCCATTAACAAATTGAAAGACGCTCCGGATTCCTTTTCATTGGCCATTCTGGATATGAACATGCCCCAAGTCGATGGTATTGTGGCGGCCAAAGCGATTTTTGACCTCAAACCAGAGTTGCCCATTTTGATTGCCAGTGGCGACACCAAAGAAGCCGTCCTAGAGCGGTTTGATGGCCGCAAACCCGATGGCGTGCTTCTAAAGCCCTTTGTCCCCACTGAGTTGACCAGTGTGGTGGGATCATTTTTGAAATAACGGATGACAGATTGAGTCTGTTGATGGATTTCCGTTGGGGGCTGCTGCACCATTGCATTTTGTATTTTTTGTACAAAGGGCGAATTTTTCACAGTTAAACTGTGGTATTTTAAAGCCCTTGGAGAATGAAAATGCTTACAATCAGCTTGTTATTCATGGCCTGCATCACGGAGCTCGAGCTTGGGCCTGAGGATTTTCCCGACAACGAACGGCATGACTATGACAAAGATGGTCTGACCGAGTCAGAGGGAGACTGCGATGATCTCGATCCAGATGTAGAGGGACCTAGCCTGTGGTATGCTGATACAGACGGCGATGGTTTTGGTGATCCCAACAGCTCTGTCGAAAGCTGCTACAACGATTTGCTGTCCGAGGGTCTCAGCTATGTCGACAATCCGGATGATTGCAATGACGAAGATGCGGGCGTGTATCCGGGCCGAAACAATGAGCAGGGTTCCGTCTGTGTTCTCGACAGCGACAAAGATGGTTATGGAGATCTTGAGCCACCCTTGCCCTACGATCCAGGCACCGACTGCAATGATGCAGATGAGCTCATCAACCCAGAGGCACAAGAAGTCTGTGATGAAGTGGACAATGATTGTGATGGCAATATTGACAACAATACGGACTTGAGTACGCCGCTTTGGTACATGGATGCAGATGGGGATGGTTTTGGCCGTCCTGCAGATGCCGACGGAGACGGAACGGTCGACGACTCCAATGGGGATGGGGTCGCGGACAATACGATACGAGCCTGCATTCAGCCACAGTTGTATTCTGAAAATGATTTTGACTGTGACGACACCCGAGCAGATGTTTATCCCAATGCCCCAGAGCTTTGTGTCGATGGAGACAGCGATGGAGATGGTCTCGACGATGCGGTGGACAACGACTGTGATGGGATTACAGATGAGGCGGGCGCAGATGATGTCTTGATTTGGTATGCCGATGCGGACAGCGACGGTTTTGGAAATGCCTCGGCCACACTGCTCGCCTGCGAGCAGCCTGCGGGCTATCTCTCGGACAATACCGACTGCAACGACAACAATGTGAGTGTCTATCCCGGTGCTTCAGAGTATTGCAATCAGGTCGATGATGACTGTGATGGGACCATCGATGAAGAAGCCGTAGATATTCTTCAGTGGTACTCTGATTCGGATGGAGATGGTTTTGGAACGGCCTTGGTGAGTCAGGCATCCTGTGTCCAGCCGGTCGGTTTTGTGGCGGACGGGACAGACTGTGACGATACCACCACCCTTCGCGCCCCAAACGCCATAGAGTTTTGCAATGGTCTAGACGACGACTGTGACGGAGATACCGATGAGCTTGCGGTGGATTCGAGCTACTTTTACATCGATGTGGACAACGACGGTTACGGTGAGCCCAGCGAAAGCATCTTGAGCTGTCCAACGGTTCAAAATGAGCCCCCTCAGGGCTATTCTCCCTTTAGCACCGATTGTGATGATCTTGATCCTGGTCGCTCTCCGGGTTTGCCCGAGCTGTGCACAGATGACATTGACGAAAACTGTGACGGAAACAATATTCTGGGTGCAGTAGATTTGATCACGACCTGGTGGGACTTTGATGGAGACGGTTTTGGGAATGTCGACTATCCCTTCACCGCCTGTGTCACACCCATTGGCTATGCGGACAACGATCAGGACTGCAACGACAGTGATGCAGAGGTTCGACCAGACATCTTGCCCGAAGATGAACTGTGCAACGGGCGGTTGGACAGCTGCCAAAATCAGTATGACGGTCTACTGCCACCCATTGAGGAGATCGACGAAGACGGCGATGGCTATGTGGCTTGCATTCTCGATGTTCAAGTCGAAGATTGGCTTGGGGATTCGATTTTAGGAGACAGCGATTGCAATCCTGAGGATGGCAGTGTCTTTCCGGGTCATTTCGCC